>JAKAZX010000093.1 GCA_021826485.1 Pseudomonadota bacterium
AACGCCGATTTCCTGGCAAGCCAGATCTTCTACACCGACACGCGGCAGTATTCCGTGATGTCGTATATCGGCGCGCGGCAATCGGGCGCCAACTACCACGACGGCACGCTCAACATCTCGCCGCAGACGCCGATGCTGTACGACATCGGCGCGGCGCAGGCGATCTACGGCGCCAACACGATCACCCTGCACGGCGGCGACACGTTCGGCTTCAACTCCACCTTCGGTACGCTGTCGTCGCACCCGATCGCCTCCTACGACTTCACGCAGAACACCGTGCCGGTGGTGACGCTGTACGACGGCGGGCCGAACAACACGCTCGATCTCTCGGGCTTCTCCGCGGCGTCCTATGTCGATCTCGCCCCCGGCAGCTTCAGCAGCGCCGACGGGCTGACCAACAACATCGCCATCGCCACCGACACCACGATCAACTCGGCGGTCGGCGGCGCCGGCAATGATACCTTCGTGGTCAATGGCCTCGCCGACACGATCAACGGCGGCGGCGGCATCAACACCGTGGTATTCGGCGGCGATGCCGCGAACTACAGCATCACCAACGGCGGCGGCTCCGTCGATGTGACGACGGCGGGCGTCACCGATGTCCTCAAGAACGTGCAGATCCTGCAATTCGCCGACATCGCCGAGGCCGCGCCCTGCTTCCTGCGCGGCACCCGCATTCTGACGACGCGCGGGGAGGTGCCGGTGGAGTCGCTGCGCGCCGGGCAGGATCGTGTGGTGACGCGCGACGGTCGGGTGGCACCCGTACGTTGGGTCGGCTGGCGGGAATTGCAACCGTCCCGTCATCCCAAACCGCAGGACGTGATGCCGGTGCGCGTCTGCGCCGGCGCCATCGGCCCGGGGCGGCCGGCGCGCGATCTGCTGCTGTCGCCCGATCATGCGCTGGCGATCGGCGACGGGCTGATCCCGGTGCGCTACCTGCTGAACGACGTGACCATCGTGCAGGAAGCGCGCACCGGCCGCGTCGCCTATTACCATGTCGAGCTCGACCGCCACGACGTGCTGCTGGCCGAGGGGGTGGCGGCGGAGTCCTATCTTGATGCCGGCAACCGCGGCGCGTTCAGCAACGGCACGGCTGCGCTGCAGTTGCACCCGCGGTTCGCCCCCGCGATCGACAAGGCGCTGCATATCTGGGCGAAGCACGCCTGTGCCCCGCTGGTCACCGCCGGCCCGGCGCTGGCGGCAGCGCGGGCGGAAATCGTTGGGCGCGCGATGGCGCTCGGCCATGCGCTGTCGGCCGATGCGGGGCTGCATGCCAGCCTGGACGGCCGTCCGCTGCCGCTGCGCCAAGCCGCGGGATGCCACGGCGCCGACCTGCCGGCGGGGGCGGCGACGCTGGTTCTGCTGTCGCGGACCTGGGTGCCGCTGCATCTGGGCCGTAGCGGCGATGACGGGCGGCGGCTGGGCGTCGCGGTCGCGCAGTTGCGGCTGGACGGCGCCGACCTTCCGCTCGGCAGCGCGCGGCTGCGCGACGGCTGGCATGCGCCGGAGCCGACGATGCGCTGGACCGACGGGGCGGCGGCGATCGACGTGCGCGGCGCGCAGCGGATCGCGATCCGCCTGCTGCCGGTTGGGCGCTACTGGCTGCCGCGCGCCGAGACGTCCGGCGGAGCGCGATCCCGAATTCGTTAGCGACCCTACAGCCGCGTCACGGAACAGCGCGCGCCGGCCGTCCGTTAGGGGAAGGCAAGCGGGCCGGCAGAGCGCCGTCGGTCCGCAATCCCTCCAGGCTGCGGGTAGCGGACATGAGCAAGACGGTCGGCGATTTCTTCTGGGAACGTCTGCATGCCTGGGGCGTGCGACGGGTGTTCGGCTTTCCAGGCGACGGCATCAACGGTCTGCTCGGCGCGCTCAACCGCTTCGGCGGCGGCATCGAGTTCGTGCAGGTGCGGCATGAGGAGATGGCCGCCTTCATGGCCTCCGCCTACGCCAAGTTCACCGGCGGCCTCGGCGTCTGCATGGCGACATCCGGTCCCGGCGCATCCCATCTGGTGACCGGACTGTACGATGCCCGCCTTGACCATATGCCGGTTCTGGCAATCGCCGGGCAGCAGGCCCGCACGGCGATGGGCGGGCACTACCAGCAGGAAGTCGATCTGCACAGCCTGTTCAAGGATGTGGCGGGCGCGTTCGTGCAGCAGGCCATGATGCCCGGGCAGGTGCGCCATCTGGTGGATCGTGCCGTGCGGATCGCGATCGCACGGCGCCGGGTAACGGCGATCATCATGCCGAACGATCTGCAGGATGAACCCTATGAGGATCCGCCGCGCCGGCATGGCACCGTGCATTCCGGCATCGGCTACGTGCCGCCGCGCGTCATTCCGTTCGAGCGTGACCTGCGCCAGGCGGCGGAGGTGCTGAACGCCGGCCGGAAGGTCGCGATGCTGGTCGGCGCGGGCGCCCTGCACGCCACCGACGAGGTGATCGCGGTCGCCGACAAGCTCGGCGCCGGCGTGGCCAAGTCGCTGCTCGGCAAGGCGGCGGTGCCGGACGACCTGCCGTTTGTTACCGGCTCCATCGGCATGCTCGGCACCAAGCCGAGTTGGGACATGATGATGGGCTGCGACACGCTGCTGATGGTCGGCTCCGGCTTTCCCTATTCGGAGTTCCTGCCGAAGGAAGGGGCCGCGCGCGGCGTGCAGATCGACCTTGAGCCAGAAATGCTCAGCCTGCGCTACCCGATGGAGGTGAACCTTACCGGCGACAGCAAGGACACGCTGAAGGCGCTGCTGCCGCTGCTGGAGCAGAAATCCGACCGCGCTTGGCGGCAGGAGATCGAGCGCAACGTCGCCGAATGGTGGAACGTCTCGAAGGCGCGCGCCATGGCGGCGGCGAATCCGGTCAACCCGCAGCGCGTCACCTGGGAACTGTCGCCGCGCCTGCCGGAGGGGGTGATCATTACCAGTGACTCCGGTTCGTGCGCCAACTGGTATGCGCGCGACGTGAAGCTGCGGCGTGGGATGATGGGGTCGCTGTCGGGGGGACTCGCCTCGATGGGAGCCGCCGTGCCCTATGCGATCGCGGCCAAGATGGCGCATCCGAGCCGGCCGGTGGTCGCCCTGGTCGGCGACGGCGCGATGCAGATGAACAACATGGCGGAGCTGATCACGGTCGCCAAATACTGGCGCAACTGGGCCGATCCGCGCTGGTGCGTGTGCGTGTTCAACAACCAGGACCTCAATCAGGTGACCTGGGAGCAGCGCGTCATGGAAGGCGATCCGAAGTTCGAGGCATCGCAGCAGATTCCCGACGTCCCCTATCACCGCTTCGCCGAACTGATCGGCCTGCGCGGCATCTTCGTGGACGACCCGGAGCGGCTGGGCGCTGCGTGGGACGAAGCGCTGCATGCCGACCGGCCGGTGGTGCTGGAGGTGAAGACCGATCCGAACGTGCCGCCGCTGCCGCCGCACATCACGCTCCAGCAGGCGCGCAAATTCACCTCCTTGCTGTTCAAGGGCGATCCGGAGGAAGGCAGCGTGCTGGCCGGGACGGCGCGCGAGGTGCTGAGCACCCTGCTGCCCGGGCGCTGACCGTGGCGCAGTCGCAGGGCGTGCGCCCGACCGCGGTGCGGGCGCATGCCTACACGATCCCGACCGACCGGCCGGAGGCGGACGGCACCTTCGCGTGGGACGCGACGACGCTTGTGGTGGTGGAGATCGACGCAGGCGGCGCGACCGGACTCGGCTACACCTACACGCATGGCTGCATCGCCGGCCTGATCACCGGCACCCTCGCCGGGATTGTGCAGACGGTGGATGCGATGGACGTCCCCACCGCCTGGGCGGCGCTGCGCCGCGCCGTGCGCAACATGGGGGCGGAGGGGTTGGCGGCCAGCGCGATCGCCGCGATCGATGTGGCGCTGTGGGATCTGAAGGCGAAGCTGCTCGGCCTGCCGCTGGCGCTGCTGCTCGGGCGGGTGCGCGATCACGTGCCGATCTACGGCAGCGGCGGCTTCACCACCTATTCCGACGCGGAACTGCGCGCGCAGCTCGACGGCTGGGTGGCGCGCGACGGCTGTGCCTGGGTGAAGATGAAGATCGGCACGCACCCCGCGCAGGACCCGCACCGCGTCGCGGTGGCGCGGGAGGCGGTGGGCACGCGCGGGCTGTTCGTGGATGCCAACGGCGCCTGCGATGCCAGCGCGGCACTGCGCCTTGCCGAGATTTTCAGCCGCGAGTCCGGCGTGACCTGGTTCGAGGAACCGGTATCCTCCGACGATCTTGCGGGGCTGCGGCGGGTGCGCGCGCGGGCGCCGGCGGGAATGGAGATCGCCGCCGGCGAATACGCCTACCGTCCCGGCTCTGTGCGCCGCATGCTGGAGGCGGGCGCGGTCGATGTGCAGCAGGCGGATGCGACGCGCTGCCTCGGCATCACCGGCTTCCTGCGCGCCGCCGCGCTGTGCGAGGCGCACGGCACGGACCTGTCGGCGCACTGCGCCCCGGCGCTGCACCTGCATGCGTGCTGCGCGGCACCGCGGCTGCGGCATCTGGAGTGGTTCCACGATCATGTCCGCATCGAGCAGATGCTGTTCGACGGCGCGCCCGTGCCGCGCGACGGCGCGATCCGGCCGGATCTGTCGCGGCCCGGCCTCGGCCTCGCGCTGCGACGGCAGGATGCCGAGCGGTATCGCGCATGAAAGGCGGCAAGGCGATGTCCAACCGACGATGGCTGACCACGACATCCGCGCGGCTCGCCAATGCGCCGACGGTCGATGCGGACGCGGCCGTGACGGCGGCGCGGCGGCTGAACCGCGCCGCCGGCATGCTGGCCGCATCGGTGCTGGCCGATAGCGGGCTGGAGCATTACCGCGGCGCGTTCCACGACCGCGCGATGGTGGCACCGCTGGTGGCGGCGTCGCTCAGTCTGGCGGCGAGCGGGCATGGCGTGGGCGATGCGCGGCGCGGCGCGCATGCGGCGCGCGATGTCACCTACCTGCTCGCCGCGGCGACCGGCGTCGCCGGACTGGGGTTTCATCTCTACAATGTCGGCAAGCGGCCGGGCGGCTATTCCTGGCTCAACCTGTTCTATGCCGCGCCGGTCGGCGCGCCGGCGGCGCTGGTGCTGTCCGGCCTGCTCGGCTATTTCGCTGAGCGGGTGCGCGACAATCCGCCCGGCACCACGCCGCGCGTGTTCGACCTGCCGGCCGGCCGCGCCACCGCGGCGCTGGCGAGCATCGGCCTGCTCGGCACGGTGGGCGAAGCGGGGCTGCTGCATTTCCGCGGCGCCTATCAGGACCCGTTCATGTTCCTGCCGGTCACGGTGCCGCCGGTCGCCGCGGCGCTGCTGGCCAACACCGCGCGCGGCACGGCGCGGCGACACCGCCGGTTCACCCGGTTCTTCCTGCGCCTGACCGCATCGCTTGGCATTCTCGGCGTCGGCTTCCACGCGCTCGGCGTGGCGCGGAACATGGGCGGGTGGCGCAACTGGCGGCAGAACGTGCAGAACGGCCCGCCGCTGCCGGCACCGCCGAGTTTCACCGGCCTGGCGATGGCCGGGCTTGCCGCACTCGGGCTGCTGGAGGACGACGCGGATGCCTGACCGCTATCCTGGCTACGACGTGCTGGCGAAACGCAACACGCCGTCGTGGAACGACCAGACGCGCGCGGTGATCGACGCGCGGCTCGCGCTGCCCGACACGCCGCGCTTCTGCACGCCGGCGGAGTGGCAGACGCTGCGCGCCGCCTGCGACCGCATCGCGCCGCAGCCGGAGGGCCGGCCGCCGGTCGCGACCGCGGCACTGGTCGATGACAAGCTGCACCGCAATGCCGGCGACGGCTATCGTATCGCGCATCTGCCGCCGCTGCGCGAGGCGTGGCGGCGCGGCCTCGCCGCGCTGGAGGCGGAAGCGCGGGCGGCGCACGGCGCGGCATTCCACGAACTCGACCCGGCGCGGCAGGATGCGCTGCTGACGCGCATGCAGCACGGCCAGCTTGCCGATCCGGCCTGGAGCGATATGCCGCCTGCACTGTTCTTCAAGGAACGGCTGGCGCATGACATCATCGCGCTGCACTACGCGCATCCGAGCACCTGGAGCGCGATCGGCTGGGGCGGGCCTGCCAGTCCGCGCGGCTATGTGCGCATGGGCCTCGACCGCCGCGACGCGTGGGAGGCGGCGGAGGCGCACGGCACCGACATCGCCGCGGTGCGGGCGGAGAACCGGCGTGTACGATGATCCGCGGCACGTGCCGCGCGCGCGCGCCGGCCGCGCGCCGGACGTGCTGCGCGTCGGCCGCTGGGTGCCGATGCGCGAATATGCCGAGACGGAGGAGGTGGATTTCGCGATCGTCGGCACCGGCGCAGGCGGCGGCACGCTCGCCTGCCGGCTGGCGGAACAGGGCTTCTCCGTCGTCGCCTTCGATGCCGGCCCGTATTTCCGTCCCCTGGAGGATTTCGCCTCCGACGAGACCGAGCAGAACAAGCTTTACTGGACCGATGAGCGCATCAGCGACGGCGACGATCCGGTGCAGCTCGGCGCCAACAATTCCGGCAAGGCGGTGGGCGGCAGCACCGTGCATTTCGCCATGGTCTCGCTGCGCTTCCGCCCGGAATGGTTCGCCGCGCGCACGCGGCTGGGCTACGGCGCGGACTGGCCGATCGACTGGCGGGAGATGTGGCACTATTACGGCGTCGTCGAGCAGGCGCTGAAGATCGCCGGGCCGGTGCGCTACCCATGGGGACCGCACCGCCCGCGCTATCCCTATCGCCCGCATGAGGTGAACGCCGCCGGCCTCGTGCTGGCCAAGGGGGCGGAGGCGCTGGGCATCGCCTGGGCGCCGACGCCGCTCGCCACCGTCTCCGCCCCGCGCGGGCTGTCGCCGCCCTGCGTCTATCGCGGCTTCTGCGTGCTGGGCTGTTCGACCAATGCGAAGCAGAGCGTGCTGGTCGCGTGGCTGCCGCGGGCGCTGCGTGCGGGGGCGGAAATCCGCGACCTTGCGATGGTCGGGCGGATCGCGGTGAACGATGCCGGGCGCGCCACCGGCGTCGAGTATTTCCGTGACGGCGCCTGGCGGTTCCAGCGCGCGCGCAATGTCGTCGTCGCCGGCTACGCGATCGAGACGCCGCGGCTGCTGCTGAACTCCGCGACCGCGCGGTTTCCCGACGGGCTCGCCAACAGTTCGGGGTTGGTCGGGAAATACCTGACGGTGCAGGCGAACCAGGCGGTGTGGGGCCGCATGACGGAGGAAGTGCGCGCCTACAAGGGTCCGCCCTCGCTCGCCATCACCGAGCACTGGAACTACGAGGATCGCGGCAAGGATTTCTTCGGCGGCTATGCGATCATGAGCCAGGGGCCGCTGCCGGTGCTGTGGGCGCGCACGCTGCTGGGCGCGCGCGGATTGTGGGGCGAGGCGCTGAAGCGCGAGATGCAGGACTACAACCACGTCGCCGGGGTGAAGATCGTCGGCGAATATCTGCCGCAGGAGCGCAACCGTGTGACGCTGGCCGAGGAGACGGACCAGTACGGCCTGAAGGTCGCCCGCGTCACCTACAGCCTGTGCGACAACGACCGGCGGCTGGCGCGGCATGCGCTGGGGTTCATGCGCCGACAGATGCAGGCGGCGGGCGCGCACGATTTGTGGGACCAGGAGGACGACACCTGCCACCTGAACGGCACCGCGCGCATGGGCAGCGACCCGCGCCACAGCGTCGTCGATGCCGATTGCCGGAGCTGGGACATCCGCAATCTGTGGGTCTGCGACGGCTCGGTGTTCCCGACGGTCGGCGGCGTCAACCCGTCGCTGACCATCCAGGCGCTGGCCTGCCGCACCGCCGACCGCATCCGCACGCTGGCGGCACGGGGGGAGCTGTAGCGCCAGACCGTCAATGAAGTGGAATGACATAGCGGGCCGGCCGGGTGCCACGGCTTGCGGCGGGACCGGATCGGCCGGAACAGTTGCAGGGGCAGGCCGCCGGCTTCCCGTGCGATGATGGCGGCGAAGCGGGCGGCGGGGGGCTGGGCCAGCGCGATCTTGCGCCCGGCCCGGCCAATGCGCTGGTGTAGGCAGGAATGGGAGGAGGTTCGGGGATGCGGCTGCTGATCGGGATCATGACGGCCCTGGGCCTGTTCGCCGCAACGGCGCAGGCCGAGACGCCGGACGGCATCTGGCTGGTCGAGCACAAGGCGGCGGTGCGCCTGTTCGCCTGCAAGGATGGCCTGTGCGGCAGCGTGGTGTGGCTGCACAACCCCAGCCTGCGGACGCCGGCGATGTGCGGCCGCGTCATCCTGTGGGGTTTGCAGCCGACCGGCCCGGGCCACTGGAGCAAGGGCTGGTTCTTCGACCCGGAGAACAAGACGACCTACCACGTCAGCGCCACCCAGATTTCGCCCGACGAGATTTCCGCGCACGTCTACCCGGCGATCTCCTGGCTGGGGGAGACGGTCGATCTGCTGCGCATCCAGCCGAACAGTTTGAGCGGGTGGTGCGGGTAGGGGCGACAAGGGCGCCAGTATCGCTGACGTGTGATGGCCGGGCTTGACCCGGCCATCCACGCGGTGCCGGCGGCAGGGTGGTTCCGCAGGCGGCAGGCAGGTGCCGCGCCTCCGGCCTGCGCGGCGGCGGGGACGGCGTGGATGGCCGGGTCAAGCCCGGCCATGACGGTTCACCGATCGGTGGAGCGGTAACGGCGCCGCCCTACAGCGTGGCCAGCAGCGGGTAGAGGTCGGTCCAGCCGGGGTTGGTTTCCAGGATCAGCCGCACCTTCCAGGCGCGCGGCCAGTGTTTCAGGATCTTCTCCCGCTGGATCGCCGCGCGGATGTCCGCATGCGGTTCGGCGTAGACCAATCGTTTCAGCCCGTACCGGCTGGTGAAGCCGGGCGCTGCGCCTTCGCGGTGTTCCCAGACGCGCCGGGCGAGGTCGCCGGTGACGCCGACATAGAGCGTGCCGTTCGGCCGGTTGGTCATGATGTACACCCAGCCGCCGTGCCGCCGCCCGCTCATTCCCGCGAGCCCGCCCCCCGCGTCTCGAAGCGGAACGGGCTGGCGCCGGCCAGATGCGGGTCGAGCGACAGGCGGTGTTCCAGCGGCGGGAAGGCGCGGCTGCGGCAGTCCGGGCGGTCGCACAGGCGGCAGGACAGGCCGATGCCGACGGCGGCGCGCTCCAGGTCCAGGCCGTCCGCATAGGCGATCTGCCCGGCCTGGGACAGCGGCGCGCCCATGGCGATGACATGCACCGGCGGCGGCTCCCCCCAGCGGGCGGGGGCGGCGGTGATGGTGCGGGCGAAGCAGAGGAAGGCGGCGCCGTCCGGCAGTTGCGCCACCTGCACGCGCAGCATCCCCGGCGTCGCGAAGGCGGTGTGCACCACCCAGCGCGGGCAGGACCCGCCATAGCGCGCGAACGGGAAGCCGGCGCCGGCGAACCGCTTGCTGACATTGCCGGCCGGATCGACGCGCAGGAAGAAGAACGGCACGCCGCGCGCGCCCGGCCGTTGCAGGCTGGACAGGCGGTGGCACGCCTGTTCGACGCTGACGCCGAAGCGCGCCGCCAGCGCGTCCACGTCATGGCGCAGCGCGCGCGCCGCCTCGGCGAACGGGGCGTAGGGCATCAGCAGCGCCGCGGCGAGATAGTTCAGCAGGCCGATGCGGATCAGCGCCTCCGCCTCCCTGGTGCTGGCGGGGCGGTCGGCCATCGTCGCCTCCACCGCCTCGCGCCCTTCCAGCAGCGCGAGCTGGAAGGCCATGTGAAACCCCCGGCTCTCGCGCGGCAGCATCTCGGACAGTTGCAGGCGGCGCGCGGCGGCGTCGTAGCGGCGCAGCGCCCCCTCCAACGGCCCGACCGTCACCGCGATGCCGTGGCGGCGGCGCAGCCGCTCGGCGACCGCGTGGTTCATCTCCGCCGGCACCGCGGCGAGGTCGGCGCCCAGCGTCTCCGCCGCCTGTTCCAGCGCCGGGAAATGGTTGGCGCGGTCGTTGAAGAAATCCCGCGTCTCCTCGGTCGGCAGCAGCATCCGCCGGCCGGAGGGGAGCGCGATGCCGCCGGAATCCTCCCGCGCCACGCGCCAGGCGCGATACAGCGCGAGCACCGCGCGCGCCGCCGCCGGGCTGCCGGCGGCGAGCGACGCCACCTCCGCGTCCGGCACCGTCTCCGCGTTCAGCAGCGGGTCGGCGAAGGTCTCGCGCAACTGCGCCTCGATCTGCCGCTCGGCGCTGCCGGACAGGGTGGCAAGCTCGACCTGCAGCGTCTCCCCCAGGCGGATCAGCAGGCTGGCGGTGATGCCGCGCTGGTCGTGCTCGATCAGGTTCAGATAGCTCGCCGAGATGCCGAGCCGCGCCGCCAGCGCCTGCTGGGTCAACTGCCGCTCCTGCCGCAGGCGGCGCACGGTGCGACCGATCAGCGGGGCGGACATGATTTACCGGATTTACGAAAGAACGGGAGCAAGCGTGAATTTCCTTACCGGATTGCGCGTGATCACGCATTTTCGCGATAAACTTCCGCGCCGCAATGTGAATTATTGACGCATCCCTTGCCGCAGACGGAGAGCGCGATGCGTCCGACCCCCTTTGCCGTTTCCTCCCCCGACGGACTGCCCGGCGGCACGCCCGGCGCCGAGGGGGACCGCTTCGCCGGCATCCGCCGCGACTACACGCCGGCCGAGGTGGAGCGGCTGGCCGGCTCGTTCCGCGTGCGCCATACGCTCGCCGAGATGGGGGCGCGGCGGCTGTGGCACCTGCTGCGCACCGAGCCGTATGTGAACACGCTCGGCGCGCTCACCGGCAACCAGGCGGTGCAGCAGGTGAAGGCCGGCTTGCAGGCGATCTACCTGTCCGGCTGGCAGGTGGCGGCGGATGCCAACAGCGCCGGGCAGATGTATCCCGACCAGTCGCTCTATCCGGTGGACAGCGTGCCGACGGTGGTGCGGCGGATCAACAGCGCGCTGCGCCGCTGCGACCAGATCGACCGCATGGAGGGGCATGCCGGCACCACCTGGATGGCGCCGATCGTCGCCGATGCCGAGGCCGGGTTCGGCGGCAGCCTGAACGCCTATGAGCTGATGCGCGCGATGATCGAGGCGGGCGCCGCCGGCGTGCATTTCGAGGACCAGTTGGCCAGCGAGAAGAAATGCGGCCATCTCGGCGGCAAGGTGCTGGTGCCGATCAGCCAGCACATCCGCACGCTGAACGCCGCCCGCCTCGCCGCCGACGTGGAGGGCGTGCCGACGGTGCTGCTGTGCCGCACCGATGCGCACAGCGCGCAACTGCTCACCTCCGACATCGATGAGCGGGACCGGCCGTTCCTGTCCGGCGAGCGCACGGCGGAAGGCTTCTTCCGCATCCGCGCCGGCAT
>JAKAZX010000094.1 GCA_021826485.1 Pseudomonadota bacterium
ATGCCTGCCGGACGCGGGCAAGACGCGGGCCGCCGGCGACGAGCGGGGCTAAGCTCGCGGTCTGCCAGCGCCGCAGGGCGTCCGCGGGATCGCCGCGCGCGCCCGCCGCCTCGCCGTCGAATGCGCCGCGGTTGCCGGTGTCGAGGAAGCTCTCGGCCGGCAGGTTCTCGGCCAGCAGGGCGGCGTGGCGCGGCAGCTCGATGTGGAAGTAGCGGATGCGCGCCACCGGCCGGCGCGCGACGGTCGCGCCGTTCACCAGATAGCGCACCGGGATCAGCACGCCGTCCAGCAGCACGGCATGGTCGGGTGACAGGAACAGGTCCCGCTCCGGCCGGCCGGGCGCCATCGCGCCGGCCTCGATGCGGATCGGCCAGACCTCCGCCGGACGCGGATGCGCGGCGCAGTCGATGTCGCGCGAACCGACCCAGATGACCGGGGCGGAGCCGCCATCGACGAGCAGCACGCGGTCCCCCGGCCGCACCGCTTCCACCGGCACGGGGCCGCGCAGGGTCGCGATGCGGGTGCCTTCGGCGAAACAGGCGGCCGAGGCGATCGGCGCGGCCTGCGCCAGTTGGACGGCCTGGACGGCCTGCACCAGCCCCGCCCCCTGCTGGGACGCGGGCAGACCGAGATTGAGCGCGGACTGGTCGAGGATGGCGCTGATCTGCGCCGGCGTCAGGTGCGGGTTGGCCTGGAGCATCAAGGCGGCGACGGCGGCGGCATTGGGGGCGGCGGCGGAGGTGCCGCTGAACGGCGCGAACCCGGCGACGGATGTGGCGCCGCCCACCGGGGCCAGCAGGTTGGGCTTGACCACCATCTGCGCCGCGGCGAGCGCGCTTCCCGCGCTGCTCAGCAGGAACTCGCCCGGCCCGCTGGCGGAATAATAGTCGGGGAAGGACGAAGACGTCGTGCCGTCAAAAGCCGGCGTGGCCGCAAAATCGATCGCGCCGATCGTGTTCACGCCGGACAGCATGGCATGGCCGATCACGGTGCCGGCATTGCTGGCCGCGGGATCATCGATGACGCCGCCGGGCGTGCTGCCGCCCCCGGCACTGCCGAACAGCACATATTTGAACTCGGTGCCGGCCGTGAGCGGCCCGGTGATGGCAAGCTGGTATTGCGTCGTCACCGTGGGCGTCACCGTCAGCGTCACTTCCGGCGCGCTGGCGTTGGCGGTCGATGTCGCCACCAGATTGCCGTTCGCATCGAACAGCGACATCGACAGCATGTCGGGGACCGTGCCGCCGCCGCTCGGATAGGCCGCCGCCCATTGCAGCGCGATCGTCGTCGTCACGCCGCCGGTGAGCGTGAGCGTCTGATACGGCGTGCCGTTGTCGAAGATCTGCGCCTGCGCCACCGTCCCGTCGTACAGCGTCGCCGGCTGCGGCGCGTACAGCGCGTCATAGGATGCGTTGCCGTCATTCCCGGCGGCGGTGAAATAGCTGACGCCATCGGCAATCGCCGCCTGGATCGCCGTGTCCACCGGGCCTGCGATCTGAAAGAACGGCTCGGCGAAATAGGTCACGTCGTCGACGATCACCTGGCATCCGGCCTGTTGCAGGGCGGTGATCGCGTTGGCGAAATCGGTCAGCGAACTGCCCGCGCTGGCGAAGTCGATGCTGGCGCCGGGGGCGACCTGATGCACCTCCTCGGCCATCGCCAGGCCTTCGTCGTCGCCGGTGCCGTAATTGCCGCCCGGCACGGCGATGCCGCTGGCCGGCAGATAGCCGGCGGCGATGGCGGCGCTGATCTGGGTCGGGTCGAGGCTGGTGGAAATGATCCCGACCGTTACCCCCGCACCCGTGATCGGCGTTCCGTTCGTCGTCGTCACTTCGCTGCGCGCGGTGTTCGCCTGCATCGCCTGATCGGGACCGTCGATCGTGTAGTTGATGCGCGGCTGCGTGCCGGCGCCTTCGATCAGGGTGCCGCCCGCGCCGTCGGTCGCCGTCGTCAGCGTGGCGGTCGCCGGCCCCTGGATGGCGAGCTCGGCGACCACGCTGCCCTGGTAGGTGACGGTCGCGACGCCCGTGGAAGCATCGTAGCTGACCGCATCGGCGGTGGTCGCGGTGAGGTCGATCAGGTCGCCGACCTGGAAGTTCTCGATCGTGCCGGTATAGGTCCACGGATCGCCCAGCAGCAGCCGGCCGCCGACATCGGTGAAATCGACGTTCTGCGCGCTCGGCGCGGCCCCGGATTGCAGATTGAGCGAGCTGTAGAGGCCGATCTGGAAGGCGCCCGTGCCGGTCAGCGTGCCGCCCGCCTCCACCTCGAACGCGGCATGCGCCTGCACCACCGTCCCGTCGTTGATGAAATCGCCGCCGGCACCGATGGTGATGGTGGCCTGGTTGCTGAGTTCGGCGGTCAGATCGACGGCGCCGCCGGCCACCGCCATCTGCGCCCCATCCAGCAGCAGCAGGGCGCCGCCATTGTCGTGCGCCGTGGTGTTGGCGATCGTGAGCGTGCCGGACGCCACGTCGATCGTGCCGGCATCGCCGGCGGTGCCGGCAACCGTGAAATCGGCACTGGCCGGCACGGCGAGATCGATGGTGAATTGATTGCCGAGTTCGAGACGGTTGGCGGCGATCAGGCTAGCCGGCCCGGCGAGCTGCACGCTGACCGCGTCCAGGCTGGCGTTGTTGGCGAATTCGACGGTTCCCGCCGCGATCCATGCGGCATCGCCGGGCTGGGGCGCGACGCCGCCGGCCCATTGCGACGGATCAGTCCAGCTTCCGGAGCTGCCGCTCCAGGTCCGCGTGGTCATCCGCTCCTGCCGCCTCGCTGCGCCGCCTCCGCAATGATAGCGGCTGACGTTTCGAATTCAAGATGCTCACGCGCCCGGCACGTCGCATTGGACAGAAGCCGAGGGCAGACACTCCTTCAAGTAACGTTTTCTCGCTCGCGACGCGCATTGCCCCCGATGTCTGACAACTTGCGCGTGCCGACGCGCCACAATTTGCCGTCCTGCATCTGACGACTGCGGCGACCTTGTGGGGAACGGCGGTCGATGTCATGTGAGAAGCGGATCGGCCCGATCCGGCAGCGACGAAGGATTAATGATGCTCGACCCTGTCCTACCCTGTGTCCGGGCGCATGCGGCGACCCGCAGACTGCATCCGGTGCGACCGGATGGGCTGGCATCGTTACTGGCCGAACTGCCGCCGGATCAGGCCGCGTTCCTGCGCGAGGCCGCCTTCACCGGCCGCAGCGGCGAGCTTGTGCTGCTGCCCGGACCGCAGGGGCTCAGCGGCGCCGCATTCGGCTTGGGCACGGATCGTTCCCCACACGTCTTCGGTGATCTGCCGTTCCGGCTGCCGCCGGGCGAGGCCTGGGAACTGACGCGGGGCGATTACGACCCGGACGGCGCGGTGCTGGGATGGTGCCTGGGCGCCTATCGCTACGGCACGTTCAAGGCGCCGAAGCGTCCCCCGGCCCAGCTTGCGCTGACCGCGCCGCATGCGGCGGCGCTGGCCGAGGCGGCGGCGATCTGGATGGTCCGTGACCTGATCAACACGCCCGCGAACCTGCTCGGCCCGGCGGAACTGGCCGATGCCACGCTGGCGCTGGCCGCGCGGTACGGGGCGCGATCCGTCCGCATCGCCGGCGCGCAGCTCGCCGCGGACTATCCGGCAGTGGCGGCCGTGGGGGCGGGCGCCGAGCGCGGTCCGGTGGTCGCCGGATTCGACTGGCAGGGCAGCGGCGCGGATGCGTCCAGCCCGCTGGTCGCGCTGTGCGGCAAGGGCATCTGCTTCGATTCCGGCGGCTACGACATCAAGCCTGCCGACGGCATGCTGCGCATGAAGAAGGACATGGGCGGCGCCGCCACCGTCCTGGGCATCGCGCGGATCATTATGCAGACCGACCTGCCGCTGCGCCTGATGGTGCGGATCGGCTGCGCGGAGAACAGCATTTCCGGCAGCGCCATGCGCCCGCTGGACGTGATCCGCACCCGCCGCGGCCTGTCGGTGGAGATCGGCAACACCGATGCCGAAGGCCGCCTGGTGCTGGCGGACCTGCTGGCCGAGGCGTGCGACGCGTCGCCGGCGCTGCTGATCGACTGCGCGACGCTGACCGGGGCGGCGCGCGCCGCCCTCGGCCCCGATCTGCCGGCGATGTTCGCCTCCCACACCGACTGGGCCGCCCGCGTCGAGGCGGCAGCCACGGCCGTGCATGATCCGGTGTGGCGGCTGCCGTTATGGGACGGTTACGATCCCTGGCTTGACAGCACCGTTGCCGATCTCAACAACATTGCCTCCCGTCCGTTCGCCGGCGCGATCGTTGCGGCCCTGTTCCTGCGCCGGTTCATTACGCCCGGCACCCCTTGGCTGCATTTTGATCTCTACGCCTGGAATGATTCGACACGCCCCGGACGCCCCGAAGGCGGGGAAGCGATGGCGCTGCGAGCGCTCTGTTCCATGTTGAAAAACACGCACGTCTTTATGGGAGGCGACCGGAACAGGCCGGTAACGTGATCGGGATTATCAAGGAACCCAGGAATAGCCTTAGAAGTTGTATTAACGCGACGCGGGACCGATTCGGGTTCGACCGCCTCGCGTGCTTCGCGAATCGAATCGGGATTTCTCCCGTTGTTGGATAGAGAGGAAGTAACGATGGCAACACCCCCCACCGCCGACCAGTTGGTGGCAATCCTGCGCGATACGATCGTCGCCCTGGTCCGCCGTGACGGCCCCGATCTGTCGGCGCGGCAGCTTGGCGTTTTCCTGACCTGCTATCTGCAGGACGGCGCCCATACGGTGCGCGGCCTGGCTGCCGATCTGAACGTATCGAAGCCGGCGATCACGCGCGCGCTCGACCGTCTCGGCGAGCTCGATCTGGCGCGGCGCAAGGTCGATCCGATGGACCGGCGCAGCGTGCTGGTGCAGCGCACGCTGAAGGGCACCGCCTTCCTGCGTGACCTGCGCAGCATCATGACCGAGGCCGTGACCACGTCGAAGAAGTCGGTGCCGGCCGAAGGCAACGCATCGCGCAAGGCGGCCACGGCCTGAACCGTCCGATGGCCGGCTGGATTCGCCTCAGGGCACCGGCACGTCGGTGATCCGGCACAGGTCGGCGCGCCGCTGTTCCAGCGCCTTGTGGTCGGCGAACACGACGCGCATGTCGTACAGGCACTGATCGCCGCGGGTGATGCGCACGACGGTTGCCGCCCCGGCCGGCAGCCCGTCCGCCGGCAGGCGGTTGCGCCCCCATCCGGCGGTTCCCGAGGGGGTGACGTAAAGCTCCCTGATCGCGACCGGGCCGCGATCGATCAGCCGGAACGAAGGATCGTTCTGATCCTTCACCAGCGTCCGCTCCGGCCCGCCGACCGCCACGGCATCGAGCGTGCAGGTGTTCAGGCCGCGCCGTTCCTCCGTCTGCCGGTTCTCGAACACCACCTTGATGTCGAGGATGCAGTTGCCGTCGGGCTTGCGGCGCACCGAGAAGGTGCCGCCGGGCGGCACCGTCCCGTGCAGCAGCCGGTTGCGGCCCCAGTTTGGATCGCCCCCCGGCGTCACGTAGATCTCCCGGATCGGCGTGGTGCCGCGGTTGACCAGATTGAACGACGGATCGCTCGGGTTCTGGGCGACGGCGGGGGTGGCGATCAGCAGGGCGGCGAGCGCGGTGCGCGGCAGGCGAAGGGACATGGCGCAGTCCTTGACGCGGGCGGCATCGGGTGGACGGTACGCGGCTACTCCGCCGGCAGCGCCGCGACCGGTTCGCCGGCCAATGCCCGATTGGCGGCGGCGACGTCCAGTTGCTTCTCCCACCATGCGACGAACACGGTGGCGACGGAGTTGCCGAACAGGTTGGTGATGGCCCGCGCCTCGCTCATGAAGCGGTCGATCGCCAGCACCAGCACGATGCCGGTCACCGGAACCTTGCCGTTCAGCGTGGCAAGCGTTGCCGCGAGCGTGATGAAGCCGCCGCCGGTCACTGCCGCCGCGCCCTTCGATGTCAGCAGCAGCACCGCCAGGATGATCGCGTAGTCGCCCCAGCTCAGCGGAATGTTCAGCGCCTGCGCGATGAAGGCGACCGCCATGGTGAAATAGATCGAGGTGCCGTCCAGGTTGAACGCATAGCCCAGCGGCACCACCAGCCCGACCAGCGGGCGGGCGCAGCCCATCGCCTCCAGCTTGGCCATCAGCGACGGCAAGGCCGCCTCGGAGGAGCTGGTGCCGAGCACGATGAAGAACTCGTCGCGGATATAGCGCAGCAGCGGCCACAGCCGCAGGCCGGCGATGCGCATCACCGCCGCCATGACGATGAAGATGAACAGCACGCAGGTGAGGTAGAAGCACAGCATCAGCTCCCCCAACTGGGCGAGCGCGCCGATGCCGTAGCGGCCGACGGTGAAGCTCATCGCCCCGAAGGCGCCGAGCGGCGCGACGCGCATGATGATCGAGATGACGGCGAACAGGGCGGTATTCGCCTCCTCCAGCACGTGCATCAGGCGCTGCCCGCGCTCCCCCAGATGCGACATGCCGATGCCGAACAGCACGGCGAAGAACAGCACCGGCAGGATGTCGCCCTTGGCGAAGGCGCCGACGATCGTGTCGGGGATGATGGCGAGCAGGAAGTCCGCCACCCCGGGATGCGGGGCGGTGGTGTATTTCGCCGCCGCCGCGCGATCGAGCGTCGCGGGATCGACGTTCATGCCGCTGCCCGGGGCGACGAGATGCCCGACCGCGAGCCCGATCAGCATGGCGATCGTGGTCATCACCTCGAAATACACGATCGCCTTCAGCCCGATGCGGCCGACCTCGGCGGTGTCGGTCAGCTTGCCGATGCCGACCACGACGGTGATGAAGATGATCGGCGCGATCATCATCCGCAC
The DNA here is from genome assembly GCA_021826485.1 of Pseudomonadota bacterium. Taxonomy (GTDB): domain Bacteria; phylum Pseudomonadota; class Alphaproteobacteria; order Acetobacterales; family Acetobacteraceae; genus JAFKFJ01. Next base: position 6,830 of record JAKAZX010000094.1, read on the forward strand.
CAGCTTCACGAACCCGTCGCCGAACGGCTGCATGGCGACGGCGATGTGCGGAACGAAATGGCCGAGCAGGACGCCCGCCACGATGGCGACGAGCACCTGGATATAGAGCGCCTTCGACGCGCGCGTGCCGATCACGTCCGGCCCCTCCCCCGCTGCGCGTCCATTAAGCACCGGCCGCCGGGGGGCGGCAATCGGATGTCCTTGCGCGCGCGACCATCGCCGCTATCGTCGCGCAAACCCGAGCGACAGGACCGCGCCATGCCCGATTTCGTCATTGCCCCGCCCGTGCAGCCCGCGGTCCCGGTGGCGGGGGGCGGGCGGTTCGCGGTGCGGCGCATCTTCTGCGTCGGCCGGAACTATGCCGAACACGCCCGCGAAATGGGCGGCAATCCGGAGCGGGAGGCGCCGTTCTTCTTCACCAAGCCGGCCGATGCCGTGCTGACCGGGGGGGCGCCGATGCCCTACCCACCGATGACCAGGAACCTGCACCACGAGATGGAGCTGGTGGCGGCGATCGGGCAGGGCGGCACCGACATCCCGGAGGCGGCGGCACTGGCCCATGTCTGGGGCTATGCCGCCGGCCTCGACATGACCCGGCGGGACCTGCAGGGGGAGGCGAAGCAGACGGGACGGCCCTGGGACATGGGCAAGGGCTTCGACCATTCCGCCCCGATCGGCGAGATCGTGCCCGCACGCGGCGTCGATCCGACGCGCGGGCGCATCGCGCTGCGGGTCAACGGGGCGGTGCGGCAATCCTCCGACCTGTCGCAGATGATCTGGAGCGTGGCGGAGACGATCGCCTTCCTGTCGCGCTTCGTCGCCCTGGCGCCGGGCGACCTGATCTTCACCGGCACGCCCGAGGGGGTGGGGGCGGTGGTCCGCGGCGACATCCTCGAAGGGATGGTGGAGGGGGTCGGGACGGTGCGGACAGCCATCGCCTGAACGGCCGGCGCCTTATCCGCCCAGATAGGCGGCTATGACGCCGGGGTCCTTGGCGACGCGCCAGGCCGGGCCGGACAGGGTGATGCGCCCGGTTTCCAGCACATAGGCCCGGTCGGCGACCGCCAGCGCCGCGGCGGCGTTCTGCTCGACCAGCAGCAGCGTCACCCGTTCCGCCTTCAATTCGGCGATCACCGCGAAGATCTCGGCGACCATCAGCGGCGCCAGCCCCATGCTCGGCTCGTCCAGCAGCAGCAGCCGGGGGCCGGCCATCAGCGCCCGCCCGATCGCCAGCATCTGCTGCTCGCCCCCCGACAGCGCCCCCGCCGGCTGGTGCAGCCGTTCGCGCAGACGCGGGAAGCGGGCGAGCACCCTCTCCCGCCGCCGGGCGGCCTCGGCCGGGTCGCGCAGGGTCCAGGCGCCCAGGGTCAGGTTCTCGGCGACCGTCAGGCCGGCGAACACCTGCCGCCCCTCCGGCACCTGCACCAGCCCGCGCCGGACGATGCGATGCGGGGCGAGGGCGGTGATGTCGGCGCCGCCCAGCCGGATGTGACCGGCACGCGGGCGCACCTGGCCGGACAGCGCCCGCAGCGTGGTGGTCTTGCCGGCCCCGTTGGCGCCGAGCAGGCAGACCGTCTCCCCCTCCGCGACCGCCAGGTCGATGCCGCGCAGCGCCTCGGTCGCACCATAGGCAACGGTCAGGCCGGCGACCTCCAGGGCCGTCATGCGGCCGGCCCGGCCGGCGGGGGGCCGAGATAGGCCGCGATCACCTCCGGGTCCGCCCGCGCGTCCGCGGGGGTGCCGTGGAAGATGCGGCGGCCGAAATTCAGCACGCACACGCTGTCCGACAGGCCCATGACGAACTTCACGTCATGCTCCACCAGCAGCACGGTCGTCCCGGCCTCGACGATCACCCGGATCAGGGACGCGAGCGTCACCGTCTCGGCCGGGTTGAGGCCGGCGGCGGGTTCGTCCAGCAGCAGCAGCCGCGGCGCCCCGGCCATCGCCCGCGCGATCTCCAGCCGCCGCGCCTCGCCGTAGGACAGCACCGCGGCCCGCTCCTCCGCCCGGCGCTCCAGGCCGACCAGCGCCAGCGCCTCCCGCGCCCGGGCGACGGCGTTCCGCTCCTCCCGCCGGAAGCGCGGCAGGCCGAGCAGGATGGCCCCGAAAGATGCGGACAGGCGGGCATGCAGGCCGGCCAGCGCATTCTCCAGCACCGTCATGGCGCCGAACAGGCGGATGTTCTGGAAGGTGCGGGCGATGCCGAGGCGGGCGCGCGCATCGGCCGGCAGGCGGGTGACATCGGCCCCGTCCAGCGCGATCGTGCCGCCGCTCGGGGCGACGAGGCCGGAGATCAGGTTGAACAGCGTCGTCTTGCCGGCGCCGTTGGGGCCGATCACCGCGTGGACCCCACGGGCCGGCACCTCCAGATCGACCCGATCGACCGCGATCACCCCCGCATAATGCCGCGACAGGCCGCGCAGGGCGAGCAGGGTCATGCGGCGCGCCGCCGCATCCGCCACGCCAGCAGGCCGCGCGGCAGGAACAGCACCGCCAGCACGATCACCACCCCGTTCAGCACCAGGCGCAGATCGGCGAAGCCGCGCAGGGCTTCCGGCAGCAGGGTGAGCAGGAAGGCGCCGAGCACCGGCGCGAGCGGGGAGCCGACGCCGCCGAGCAGCGCGAAGGACAGGATGGCGACCGCCGGCTCGAACCCGTAATCGTTGGGGCCGATGAAGTCGGTGGCATGGGCAGACAGCGCGCCGGCAAGGCCCGCCAGCGCCGCCGAGGCAAGCAGCGTCGCCAGCCGGTAGCGCCGGACATTGATGCCCATCGCCAGCGCGGCCGTCTCATCCTCCCGCATCGCCTCCATCGCCCGGCCGATGCGGCTGCGGCCGAGCCGCCAGAACGCCAGCAGGGCGACCGCCAGCAGCGCGAAGATCAGCCACAGCGGGGCGGATTCCGGGATGCCGGACAGGCCGAGCGCGCCGCCCAGCACGTCGAGATTGAGATAGACCGCCCGCAGCACCTCGCCGAGGCCGATCGTGGCGATCGCGAGATAGATGCCCGACAGCCGCAGCGTCGGCCCGCCGACCAGCAGCGCGAAGCCCACCGGTACCAATGGCGAGAGCGGCAGCACCGCCCAGAACGGCAGCCCGGCCCGCAGCGTCAGCAGGGCCGAGGCATAGGCCCCGAGCCCCATGAACGCCGCCTGCCCGAGCGAAAGCTGGCCGGCCGCCAGGACGGCATACATCGAAAGCGCGAGCAGCCCGTTGACGCCGAGCGAGACGACGACGTTGCGGTAGGTCCAGAGCAGGTCATCGAGCCAGGGCGGCACAGCGCTCACGCCCGCCGGGCGACCGGGCGGCCGAACAGGCCGGCGGGGCGGGTCCACAGCACCAGGACCAGCAGCGCGAAACCGACCGCCTCCTTCAGCCCGGAATCGAGGTAGCCGGCGGTCAGCACCTCGACCACCCCGAGCAGCAGGCCGGCCAGCAGCGCGCCGAAGATGTCGCCCAGCCCGCCCATGATGATGACCACGAAGCCTCGCAGCATCATCGCCTCGCCCATGTACGGATGGATGGCGTTGAATGCGAGACCGATCAGAACCCCGCCGGCGCCGGCGAGGGCGCCCGACACGAACGACACCAGCGCCGCGATGCGCGCCGCGTCGATGCCCATCAGGCCGGCCACGTCCGGGTTCTCCGCAACCGCGCGGATGCCGAGGCCGAGGCGGGAGAAGCGCACCAGCCAGACCAGCGCCGCCGCCAGCACCACCGAGGCGCCGAGGATCAGCAGTTGCGCCTGGGTGACCCGCACCGGCCCCAGCACCAGCGCCCCGGTGCCGATCACGTCCGGCGGCAGGCGCCGGATATCCGGGCCGAGCAGCGCCGTCATGCCGGCATAGAGTGCCAGCACGGCGCCCAGCGTCACCATCAGCGACGCCAACTCCCCGGCCCGCGCGCGGCGCAGCCGACGCAGCAGCAGCGTGTCCAGCACGACGGCGATCGCCCCCGCGGCGACGGCGGCGGCCGGCAGCGCCAGCGCCAAGCCCACCCCCAGCCGCGTGGTCAGATACCAGGCCACGAACCCGCCCGCGGTGAAGTAGAATCCGTAGGTGAGATTGATCACCCGCAATACGCCGAACATCAGCGTGAAGCCGAGCGCGAACAGCGCATAGGTCGCGCCCAGCAGGATCCCGTTGACGAGCTGCTGCGCGAGCACCCGGCTACTCTGCGATCCTGAACGTGCCGCCGTGCATCTCCAGCACCACCACCCCCTCGGCCGAGGCCGGGTTCCGCTTTTCATCGAACCGGAACGGACCCATCACACCGACCCGGTCGGTGCGCAGCAGAGCGTTGCGGATGCGCTGCGGATCGGCGTTGCCGGCGCGCGCGACGGCCGCCGCCAGGATGAACAGCGTGTCGTAGGCCTGGGCGGCGAACTGGTCCGGATCGCGCCCGTATTTGCCGCGGAACGCCGCCACGAAGGCCTGGTTGGCGGGGTCCTGCTTGCCGATGAACCA
>JAKAZX010000095.1 GCA_021826485.1 Pseudomonadota bacterium
CATGTCGGTTCCGGTATCAGATGCAGGGGGGCGCGCACCGTGCCGGCGCGGCTGGCATGCAGGGCGGCGACCACCGCCGTCAGCAGCAGCACGGCGCCGGCCTGATGCGCCGTCGCCAGCCCCGGCGGGGCGGCGTGCAGCAGGGTCGCGACACCCAGCGCATATTGCGCGACCACCGTCAGGCCGACCGCCGCGAGCGCGGTGCGCTGCGCCGGCGGCTGCCTGCGGAGCAGGCCGTGGATGGCCGTGACCGCCGCGAGCAGGCCGGTGAGGGTGGCAAGCAGCCGGTGGTCGAACTGCACCGCCGCCAGATTTTCCGTCAGGTTGCGCAGGAACGGGTCGAGTCTGGCGTAGCCGGCCGGCACCAGCCGCCCGTCCATCAGCGGGAAGGTGTTGTAGATCTTCCCGGCATGCAGCCCGGCGGTGAAGCCGCCGGCGAGGATGGTCAGCGCCAGCAGGGCGAGCAGCCCGCGCAGCAGGCGGCGCGGCGCGGCGGGGGCCGCGTCAGGCAGCGGGCGCAGCACCGACAGCCCGGTCCACAGCAGGGCGACGTAAAGGACCAGCGCCAGGGCCAGATGGACGACCAGCCGGTACGGGGAGACCGCGGTGCTGTCCGGAAAGAAGCCGGAGGCGACCATGAACCAGCCGACCGCGCCCTGTAGCCCCCCCAGGACGAACAGCAGCACCAGCCGCGGCCGCAGCCGCCGCTCGATCGCGCCGTGCAGCCAGAACCAGACCAGCGGGGCCAAGAAGGCGATCCCGACCAGCCGGCCCCACAGCCGGTGCGTCCATTCCAGCCAGAAGATTTGCTTGAACCCGGCCAGGCCGAAGCCGTGGTGCAGCAGCGCATACTGCGGAATCTGCTGGTAGAGGTGGAACAGCCGCTGCCATTCCGCCTCGCGCATCGGCGGCAGGGCGCCGGCCAGCGGCGCCCATTCCATGATCGACAGGCCCGAGCCGGTCAGCCGCGTCGCGCCGCCGAGCACGATCATCACGAAGACCATGAAGGCGACCGAGAGCAGCCATCCCCCGACCAGCCGGCGGTTGCGGGCGGCGGCTTCGGCGCCGGCGGGAAAGTCGCGTACGTCGAACGGCATCGGGGCATGATATAGCGCGCGCCCCCGGAAAACAGCATCGTGAATGGCGCGGCCCCGTGCGGCTCACGCAAGGGTGCGTCGCGCCGGATCGCCGTGGCCGCCGCCGGTGCCGGTGACCAGCCGCACCACGTCGCCCTGCCGGAGCGCCAGATGGGTGGCAACGGTGAACCGTTCCCGGCCTCCGTCGCTGCGGTCCACCTCCACGTAGTTCGGGCTGCCCGCCTCGCCGCCGGCCAGCCCCCAGGGGTGGCGCGGCGCCGCGCCATAGGCGACCGAGAGGAAGGCTTCGGGTGCGCGGATGCGCCATTCGGTGACCGCGCCGCGCCCGCCGCGGAAGCGTCCGGCGCCGCCCGGCGCGTCGTTCAGCCGGCGCTGGCCGACCAGCACGCCATAGCGCGCCTCGGCGATCTCGGCGGGGCAGTTGAACGTCTCCCCGTGGCCGGCGGCGAAATTGGCGCTGATCCCGTCGGCGGCTTCGGTGGCGCCCCAGCCGCCCACCTGCGGCTCGACGACGGTGAAGCGGCGCCCGGTGTCCGGGTTCAGGCCGCTGAGCACGGTGCTGCAGATCGAGGCGAAATGCCCGGCCGGCAGCAGGTGCGGCATGGCCTCGGCGAGGCAGTGCCAGATCAGGTCGATCAGCCGGATGCGGCTTTCGAAATACAGCCCCTGCGGCGCATGCGGCGGCGGGTCGAAGATGCTGCCGGGCCGGGTGATCACCGTGAGCGGGCGGAAGCTGCCGGCATTGGCGGTCTGCCCCGGGTCGGTCAGCGCCTTGAAGATCATCTGCGCGGCAATCACCGCGCCGTCGCGGCTGAGATTGTAGGGGGTCGCGGCCGCGTCCGGACAGTCGGCGAGATCGACGGTGAAGCGGTCCGGCGCGATCTCCACATGCACCGTCCAGACCTGCCCGTCCGGCCCGGTATCGCGCAGCGAATGGCGGCCCGGCGGCAGGTGGCGCAGGCCGGCGCGGCTGGTCTGCTCGCTGTGATCGAACGCATCCGCCATCGCGGCGGCGAAGGCGGCGCGGCCGTAGCGCCGCACCAGGTCGACGATCCGCCGCTCCCCCAGGCGCAGGGCGGCGATGCCGGCCCACAGATCGCCCTCCAGCGCCTCCGGCAGCCTGGTGTTGGCGCGCATGATCGCGAACACCGGCGCGACCGCGCGGCCGGCCTCGAACAGCCGCACCGCCGGCAGGCGCAGCCCTTCCTGCCAGATGTCGGTCGCATCGGCGCCCATCGACCCGGCGACCATGCCGCCGATATCGGGCCAGTGGGCGATGTTGCCGGTCCAGGCGACCAGATGGCCGTCGGCGAACACCGGCAGCAGCAGCACGATGTCGTTCAGATGGGTGACGCCGCCGAAATGCGGATCGTTGGTCACGAACAGGTCGCCCGGCCGGATCGCCGCCGTGCCGTGCAGCGCGATGACCCGCGCCACCGCCTTGTCGATCACCGCGACGAAGGTCGGGATGCCGCAGCCGGAGGCCGCCAGCCGTCCGTCCGGATCGGTGATGCCGGTGCCCATGTCCAGCACCTCGTAGATGATCGCGCTCATCGCCGTCTGGCGCAGGGCGGCGAACATCTCCTCCCCGATCGCGGCGATCGAGGACTGGATGACCGCGAGCGTGAACGGATCGGCGGCGGCGTCAGGGGCCGCCATAGATGTCCCGCGCCTCCGCCTCCGTCACGTAGCCGTCGCGCAGGTCGGCGGCCAGCAGGTCGCGCGGCCGCTGCCGCGGGTCGCCGTAGCCGCCGCCATTGCCGGTGACGACCCGCACGACATCCCCGCCATCCAGCCGCACGCCGGTCGCGAAGGCATGGCGCTCGACGCGCCCGTCCTGCCGCCGCACCTCGATGTAGTTCGGCGTCCCGTCCTGTCCGCCGGCCAGTCCCCATGGCGGCACGCGCGAGCGGGTGTAGCCGCAGGTCAGGAAATTGCCGTCGGCGCGCACGCGGTAATCCAGCACGATGCCGCGGCCGCCGCGGAACCGCCCGGCGCCGCCCGGGGCGTCGTTGAGCATGATGCGATCGACGAACAGCCCGTTGCGCGCCTCGGAAATCTCCGCCGGGCAGTTGAACGTCTCGCCATGGAAGGCGGAGAAATTGGCGCTGATCCCGTCGGCCGCATGGGTCGCGCCCCAGCCGCCGATCTGCGGCTCGACGATGGTGAAGTGCCGGCCGGTATCGGGATGCCGCCCGCCGATCACGGTGCCGCAGATCGAGGCGAAATGCCCGGCCGCCAGCCGTTGCGGCATCACCTGCGCCAGACAGCGCCAGATCAGGTCGTACAGCCGGATTTCGGTCTCGTAGTAGAACCCCAGCGCCGCCGGCGGCTGGGCATGGAAGATCGAGCCGGGGCGCGACAGCACCGCCAGCGGCCGGAAGCTGCCGGCATTGCAGACCGTGCCGGCCTCGGTCAGCGATTTCAGCGCCATCTGGCAGACCACCAGGGCGCCGTCGAAGCTGATATTGCTCGGCCCGGCATCCTGGTCGGGGTTGTCGCGCAGATCGAGCGTCAGGCGGTCGGCGGCGATCTCCACCGTCACCTGATAGCGCCGCCCGTCGTCCTGCTCCTCCGCCAGCGTGAAACGGCCGTGCGGCAGGCTGGCGAGTGCCTGCCGAGTGAGCTGCTCGCCGTAATCCATGAAGCGCCGCACCGCCTCGGCGAAGGCGGCGGTGCCGTATTTGGCGGCCACCTCGGCGACCCGCCTGGCGCCGAGCCGCACCGCCGCGACCGAGGCCCAGAGATCGCCGCGCACGTAGTCGGGCAGGCGGGAATTGGCATAGAGGATGTCGAACACGGCGCCGATCGGCGTACCGGCGTCGATCAGCTTGATGGCCGGCAGCCGCAGCCCTTCCTGGAAGATTTCCTTCGCGTCGGTGGACATGGAGCCGGGCACCATGCCGCCCACGTCGTTCCAGTGCGCGATCACCGCAGTCCAGCCGATCAGTTCGCTGCCGGCAAACACCGGCATGGCGACGACCACGTCGTTCAGATGGGTGACGCCGCCATAGTACGGATCATTGGTCGCGAACACGTCGCCCGGGGCGATCGCGCCGGCGGCGGCGTGATGCGCCAGGATGCACTTCACCGCCTTGTCGAGCACGCCGACGAAGGCCGGGATGCCGGCGCCGGAACTGACCAGCTCCCCCGCTGCGTCGGTCACGCCGGTGCCCATGTCGAGCACCTCGTAGATGATCGCGCTCATCGCCGTCTTGCGCATGGCGGCGAACATCTCGTCGCTCGCCGCCTGCAAGGCGCTCTGGATGATTTCGACCGTGAACGGGTCGATCGCCGCGCCTGCTGCATCCGGCATGTTCACCCCTCCGTCGCGGCGATCTGGATGTGGAAATTGCCGAAATCGTCCACCGTCACCTGCTGGCCGGGATGGACGACGGTGGTGGCGCCCGGCTGCTCGATCACCGCCGGCCCCATGAAGCGCATGCCGGGTTCCAGCATGTCCCCGTCGTAGATCGCGGCGTCGTGCGCGCCTTCCAGCGCGTAGTCCACGCTGCGGTGCCCCTTCACGGTCGCGGCCAGCGTGCGGCCGGTCGGGCGCAGCGGGCTCGGCGCCAGCTTGCCCACCTCCGCCGCGGCGACCAAATGCAGCCCGACGAACTCCACCGGCACATCCAGCCGGTAGGTGTAGTGGCGCTGGTAGATGTCATGGAAGCGCGCGGTCGTATCGGCGACCGCGGCGGCATCCAGCGGGCCGGCGGGCATCGGCACCTCGACCGAATGCTCCTGGTTCTGGTAGCGCAGCCGGCCATAGACATCGAAGCGCACCTGGGAGGGCGCGATCCCCTCCGCCGCGAACATGGCGTGCGCGCGCTGCTGCGTCTCGGCGATCAGGGCGGCCACGTCGTCCGCCTTCTCCGCCGTGAAGTCGGCGACCCGCGTCACGACGTAATCGCGGCGGAGGTCGGACATCAGCATGCCCCAGGCGCAGAACACCGATGCCGCCGCCGGGATCACCACCTTGCGCACGCCAAGTTCGGCCGCCAGTGCCGCCGCGTGCATGCCGCCGCCGCCGCCGAACGCGATCATGGTGAAATCCCGCGGATCATAGCCGCGGTTGAGCGAGACGAGTTTCAGCGCATTGACCATGTTGTTGTTGGCAATGCGCAGGATGCCGCGCGCGACCTCGGTGCGCGTCATGCCGAGCGGGGTGGCGAGCGCGTCCAGCGCGCGCCCGACCGCCGGCATGTCGGCGACGATCTCCCCGCCGCAGAAATAGTCGGGGTTGATGCGTCCAAGCGCCAGATTGGCGTCCGTCGTCGTCGCATCGCTGCCGCCGCGGCCATAGGCGGCCGGCCCCGGCATGGCGCCGGCGCTCTGCGGGCCGACATGCAGCTTGTTCAGCGCGTCGAGCCAGGCGATGGAGCCGCCGCCGTTGCCGATCTCCACCAGGTCGATCACCGGCACCATGATCGGATAGCCGGAGGTGACGCGGGTCCGCTCGATCCAGTAGTCCGACGACAGCTTCACCTGCCCGTTCTCGATCAGCGCGCATTTGGCGGTGGTGCCGCCGATGTCGAGCGCCAGCACGTTGGCCTCGCCGATTAGCCGGCCCAGCGCCGCCGCCCCCCAGACGCCGCTCGCCGGGCCGGACTCGACCATCGTGATCGGCGTTTCCGCAACCGCCTCCAGCGTCTCGACGCCGCAATTCGACTGCATGACGTAGAACCGGCCGCCGAACCCCGCCTCGGTCAGCCCGGATTTCAGCCGGCCGAGATAGCGCGCGGCGGCGGGCTGCACGTAGGCGGACAGGACGGTGGTGTTGGTCCGTTCGTATTCCCGCCATTCGCGCGTGATCTGGTGGGATGCGACGACGCTCGCTTCCGGCCACAATGCGCGGACGGCGGCGACGGCGCGCGCCTCGTGGGCCGGCTCGGCATAGGCGTGCAGGAAGCAGATGGCCACCGCCTGCACGCCGGCCGCGCGGAACTCCGCCAGGATGCCGGGCAGCGGCGACAGATCGAGCGGCGTCAGCTCCTCGCCCTTGAAGCTGATGCGCCCGGCCAGTTCGCGGCGCAGATGGCGCGGCACGAAGGGCGGCGGCTTGCGATAGTGCAGGTTGAAGAAATCCGGACGGTTGCCGCGCGCGATCTCCAGCACGTCGCGGAACCCTTCGGTGGTGATCAGGCCGACGCGCGCGCCCTTGCGCTCGGTGAGCGCGTTGATGACGACGGTGGTGCCGTGGGCGAGGAAATCGACCCGGTCGAGCGGGATCCCGGCCTTCCCGAGGACGGTCATCACGCCGCGCTCGAACTCCGGCGGCGTGGTGTCGGCCTTGGCGATGCGCACCGATTGCGTGCCGGTCGCCGGATCGACGACCAGGCTGACCAGATCGGTGAACGTCCCGCCGACATCGGTGGCGACGCGGATGGTCATGCCGGCGCCTCGCCGCGTTCGAGCAGCAGGAAGCCGAGTGCCGCGCAGACCGTCAGCGTCTGTCCCGCCGCGACCCGGTCGGCGGAATAGAAGCCGGGTTCGGCGGTCAGGTTGACGGTGCCGATGACCGTTCCGCCCACCATCACCGGGTAGTTCACCGCCGATCCTATCCCGAGATCGCGCAGTTTCTCCCAATCCACGTAATGCGGCCGGAATTCCTCATGCGTGTTGGCGACGAAGGTCTCGCCGCGATCCAGCACCCGATCGACCCAGTCGGAGGCGGCGACCGGCTTGGCCGCGCTGGTGGGGTAATGCACCGGATCGGTGGTATAGATGCGGTGTGCCAGCCGCGCCTGCCGGTCGAACACCAGCAGCGTCAGCATGCGCCAGCCGGCGCGCCGGCGGTACAGCTCGGCCAGCGCGTCGAGATAGGCGGCCGGCTGCCCGGGCGCGGCCAGCGCCGCGGCCAGATGCGGATCGGTGCTCATGCGTTGGCATGGCGCATGCGTGCTACCCCTTTGCTCCTGCCGAACTGATGCTATCGTGGCAGACAAGGTGGCGGCAAGGCCGGGGCGGGCCGCGTCTCGGGGTTGGGGAAATTGGGGAACACAATGACAGCAAGTCATTCGCGCCTGTTCGGGGTGCTGCTGGGGGCCGCGCTGGCGTTCAGCGCCACGGCCCATGCCGAGACGATCTTCCGCATGGACGACTCGGCACCGGGCGAAGCCGATCCGGACAAGGGGATCGACTATGTCGGCTCGGTGCTCGCGTTCAACATCTACGATGCGCTGCTGATCCCCGGCCAGCACGGCGCCCCGGTGCAGCCGCACATCGCGACCGCGTGGAAGATCGACGGTGACACCTACACCTTCACCCTGCGGCCGGACGTGAAGTTCCATTCGGGCAACATGCTCACCGCCGACGACGTGGTGTTCTCCTTCAAGCGCATGATGGCGCTGGGGAAAGGCAATTCGAGCCTGTTCGCCGGCCGCGTGGCGGAGGTGACGGCACCCGATGCGCGTACCGTCGTGTTCAAGCTGTCCGGCACCTATGCGCCGTTCCTCGGCGCGCTGGTGCGGCTGCCGATCCTCGACGCGAAAACCGTGATGGCGCACAAGGCCGCCGGCAGCGACCCGCAGATGGGCGATTATGGCCAGGCCTATCTGTCCGCGCACGATGCCGGCACGGGCGCCTACAGCATCGTCAGCCACGTGCCGGAGAGCGAGACCAATCTCGTCAAGTTCGACGGCTATTTCCTGGGCGTGGCCAAGAGCGCGCCGGATAAGGTCCGGCTGCGCTACGGCCTGCAGGCATCGACGGTGCGCGAGCTGATGGCCAGCGGCCAGCAGGACATGACCTCGCAATGGCTGCCGCCGGAAGTGATGCGGGTGCTGGCGGCGCGCAAGGACGTGCATCTGTTGAACGACTACGGCTCGGGCATCTTCTTCCTGCACATGAACACGCAGAAGCCGCCGCTCGATGACGTGAACTGCCGGCTCGCGCTGACCTACGCGTTCGACTACGCGACCGCGCTGAAGATGGTGAAGATCACCGACACGGTGTTCACCGGCTTCCCCGCCAACGGGCCGATCTCCCACGGTGCCTTCGGCTACGATCCGTCGCTGCCCAACTACGCGCGCGACATGACCAAGGCGAAGGACTACCTCGCCAAGTGCAAATACACCTCGCCCGATCAGCGCGCGATCGACATCGCCTGGATCACCGAAGTGCCGTCCGAGGAGCGGGTGGCCCTGCTGATGAAGGCGGATTTCGACCCGCTGGGCTTCAAGACGACGATCAAGGGCATGCCCTGGACGCTGTATACCCAGCAGGTGACGAACCCCGCCAGCACACCCGCGCTGTCGGAAGTCTATATCGACGCCGCCACGCCCGATCCGGACTCGCTGCTGTACAACATGTACTCCTCGAAAGTGGCGGCCACCTGGGAATCGGCATCGCACCTGAAGGATGACCAGGTGGACGCCCTGCTGGAACAGGGGCGGACGGAAAGCGACACGGCGAAGCGCCAGGACATCTACCGCAAGCTGGTGGCGCGGCTGCGCGATGTGGCGCCTGCGATCTTCGCGTATGAGGAGAATCAGGTGTTCGCCGGCCTGAACACGTTCCAGTTGCCGTCGCTCAGCGACGACAACGCGCGCTTCTCGGCGGAGGAATACGGGCTGCAATTCCGCCTGATCGAGATGGCGGCGCACTGAGCGGAATGCGGCGCGGCGGGGCCACCATGCCGCCGCTGCTGCGGACGCTGCTGTCCCGGCTGGTCGCCTCGGTGCTGGTGCTGGCCGGGGTGTCGGTGCTGATGTTCCTGATCGCCCGGGTGATCCCGGGCGATCCGGCGCGCATCGCGCTGGGGCCGAACGCGACGCCCGCGCAGGTGGACGCCCTGCGGCATGAGCGGCACCTGGATGCGCCATTGCCGGTGCAGTACTGGGAATATGTCCGCGAACTCGGCCACGGCGACTTCGGCACCTCGCTCTACAGCAACCGGCCGGTGCGCACGGACCTGGAGCAGTATCTGCCGGCCTCGCTGGAACTGATCGCGGTCGCCGCGCTGCTGATGGTGCTGCTGGGGCTGCCCGCCGGCGTGCTGTCCGCGCGGTTCCGCGGGTCCGCGCCGGACGTGGCGGTTCGCGCGGCGGCGCTGCTGGCGATCGCTACGCCGGCCTTCGTCTGGGGCGTCATGCTGCAACTGCTGTTCGCCTATGTGCTGCGGCTGTTCCCGATCGAGGGGCAACTCGGCGCAAATCTGACACCCCCGCAAGCCGTCACCGGCTTCCTGGTGATCGACGCGACGCTGGCCGGCGATTGGCGCGTGCTGCTGGACGCGCTGCGCCATCTGGTCCTGCCGGCGCTGGCGCTGGCGATGGCCGGCATCGGGCAGACCGCACGGCTGACGCGCGCCAGCATGGTGGAGGTGTACGGCACGCCGTTCATCGAGATGGCGCGCGCCTACGGCTTCCAGGAGCGGCGGATCGCCAACCGCTATGCGTTCCGCCCGGCGCTGGTGCCGGTGCTGACCGTGCTCGGCCTCGACATCGCCGCCCTGCTCGGTAACGCCTTCCTGGTGGAAACGGTGTTCGGCTGGCCGGGCGTGTCGCGCTACGGCGTGGAGGTGATCCTGCACAAGGACCTCGATGCCATCATGGGCACGGTGCTGGTGATCTCGGCCGGATTCCTGATCGCCAATCTCGCGGTCGATCTGCTGGTGGCCTGGGTGAACCCGCGCATCCGCCTGGCCGGGGAACGGGCGTGACGCCGGGGCGGGGCGCGCGCGTCTGGCGCGCGCTGCGCCGCAATCCGGCCGGCATGATCGGCCTCGTGCTGGTGGCCGTGATCGTGCTGGCGGCCATTTTCGCCGACGTGATCGCGCCGTTTCCCGACCATGCCGGCGCGGTCGGCGATTTTGCCGCAATGAACGCGCCCCCGGCGGCGCCGTATCTGCTGGGCACCGACACGATCGGCCGCGACATGCTGACGCGCATCCTGTTCGCGTACCGGCTGTCGCTGGAAATGGCGGTGGTGGTGCTGGCGATCACGGTGCCGATCGGGGTCGGCATCGGCCTGCTCGCCGGCTATCTCGGCCCGGTCACCAGCTATGCGCTGATGCGGCTGACCGACGTGTTCCTGTCGATCCCGCCGCTGGTGCTCGCCATGTCGATCATGGGCTTCCTGGAACCGAGCGCGCTGCACGGCATGATGGCGGTCAGCGCCATGTGGTGGCCGTGGTACGCCCGCCTCAGCTACAATCTCGCGCGGGCGGAGAAGCAGGAAGGCTACGTGCTGGCGGCCGAGACGGTCGGCGCCGGCGTGCCGCACATCCTGCTGCGCGAGATCCTGCCGAACTGCATCCCGGCGATCTTCACCAAGATGACGATCGATGTCGGCTTCGTCATCCTGATCGCGGCGTCGCTGTCCTTCCTCGGCCTGGGCGCGCAGGCGCCGACGCCCGATCTCGGCTCGATGGTCGCCGACGGCGCGAAATACATGCCGGATTCCTGGTGGCTGACGCTGTTTCCCGCGCTGGCGATCCTGCTGATCGTCGCGGCCTTCAACCTGCTCGGCGACGGCCTGCGGGAGGCGCTGGATGCCGAGCGGTAGCGGCCCGACGCCGGCGGCGCCGGTGCTGCGGATCGCCGGCCTGCGGCTTGCCTTCGGCCGGTCCGAGGTGCTGCACGGCGTATCGCTGCACGTCCGCGCGGGCGAGAAGGTGGCGCTGGTGGGCGAGTCCGGATCGGGCAAATCGACCATCGCGCGGGTGGTGCTGGGGCTGTTGCAGCACCAGCGCGGAACGTCGGTGGCAGGTTCGGTGCAGCTTGGCGGCGAGGAGATTGCCGATGGCGGGGCGGCGATCCGGCGGGCGCGCGGCACGCGCGTGTCGCTGATCCTGCAGGACCCGGTCGGCGCGCTCAACCCGGCCTTCACCATCCGCGACCAGTTCCGCGAAGTGCTGCGGCGCGCCGACCGCACCCTGTCCGGCGCAGCGGCCGATGCCCGGGCGCGCGCGCTGCTCGCCGACGTGGCGCTGGACGATGCCGATCGCGTCCTCGCGTCCTACGTGTTCCAGCTTTCCGGAGGGATGAACCAGCGCGTCATGATCGCGCTCGCGCTCGCCAACCATCCGCAGCTCGTCGTGGCCGACGAACCCGGCAGCGCGCTCGACGTGACGGTGCAGGCGCGCACGCTGCGGCTGATG
>JAKAZX010000096.1 GCA_021826485.1 Pseudomonadota bacterium
CCACGGCATCAACGCCTCCTTGGCTGGCTAGCCAGCCAAGGAGGCGTCACCCATGTGTCCGGAACAAACTGTCACCCATCTCTCGGAACGCTCACAGGCAATCGCCGGGAGGTGCCGTGCCGGTCAGACGTGGCGGATGCGGAAGCGGAATTCCTTGCCGTTCACGGTCGACTCCAGCAATTCGTTGCCGGTCGAGCGGCAGAATGCCTGGAAATCGGCAACCGCGCCCGGATCGGTCGCGGTGATTTCCAGTACCTCGCCCTGCGGCACGTCCTTGAGGGCCTTTTTCGCACGCAGGATCGGCAGCGGGCAGTTGAGTCCCCGCGCATCGAGCACATGGTCAGCCACGGCGTCGTCTCCCCTGTTCCTTCGGCGCGATCAGATGAACAGATTGATCTCGCACTTCGTCGCATTCTCGATATAGGTCGCGGCACCGCCCAGCGTCGGGCCGTCGATCAGGTCCTCGCGCTTGAATTCGAACAGATCCATCGTCATCTGGCAGGCGATCATCTGCACGTCGGAATCGACGGCGGCCTGCCGCAGATCCTCGATCGAAGCGACGCCCTTGCGCTTGATCAGGTTCTTCATCATCGTCGTCGCCATCGAATCGACGCCGGGCAGCGCCGACACCAGATTCGGCATCTTCATGTGCATGCCCATCACCGGCATTTCCATCGCCGGGTTGCCGAGCGTCGAGATGCCGAGATCGAGTTTCTTCTTGAGCAGCGCGAGGCCGTAGAAGGTGAAGAACATCGACACCTCCAGCCCCATTGCCGCCGCCGTGGTCGCGAGGATGAACGGCGGATACGCCCAGTCGAGCGTACCCTTGGTGACGATCAGGGACATCCGCTTGGCGTTATGCTGTGTGTCGGGGCTCATGTGCGGCTTTCCTCACGCTCGCTGTTCACGCGGACCTAGGCGGCCGCCGCCGTGCAGCCGGCGAAGCCGTCCGCCGTCATCTTCGCATCGTACGGCGCCGCGACCTGCGTGCCGGGCGTCAGCGCCTGCTTCGCCGCCGCCCAGTCGGCGGGCTTCACGCGGATCAGCCAGCCGGCCTGATACGGATCGGCATTGGCGATCTTCGGGCTGGCGACGAGGGCATCGTTGACCGCCGTCACTTCGCCGTCGAATGCGATCTTCGCCGGGCCGACCCATTTGCCGGACTCGATGGTCGCGCAGGATTTGCCGGCCTGCACAGCGCGGCCCGCCTTGCGCGGCGTGACCGCGACAAGCTGGCCGGCGAGCGCCAGTGCGACCGAGGTCATGCCCGCCAGCACGGTCCCGTCCGCTTCGTCGCGATACCACATGTTGTTCGGCACGTCGTAGAGCAGCTCATCCGGAAGGTCGCAGCCGCGCACATTGGCCATGCTTCAATTCCCCTGCATTGCCGCACCGGTCACGCCGCCCGCCTCTCCGCGCCGGCGGAGATCGCGCGACGAGCAGCAGAACTCGCCGAGGCCGGCATCTTCCAGCTTCCCGCCGACGAACAGTCCGAGATGCGTCAGCACCATTCCCGCCAGCCGCAGTCGCCGCGCACGCCCCGCCATGTCATCCGCTGCCGCGGCCATGTTACATTGGAAAACGAGTTCGCGGCAACTCTCCCGGCAGGCATTGAAGCTTGGCTCGCCGCCGGCCGCCTGGCGGTGCAGCGCGAGCAGGCGGAACCCCTCGACCTGCCGATGCGTCGGCGTGCGACCGTGGGCGCGCAGCCAGGAGTCCAGCACCGCCTCGCCGGAGGCGAGCAGCGCGGCGGTGAAGCCCGCCACGTTGGAGGCGAGCACGTCGTCCGCTGCGGCGGCGACGGTATCGGCGATGGCGGGCGGCGTCGCCATCAGCCCAGCCCGCGGGCGCGAAGCAGTTCGCGCGAGTCGGAGAAATTCTCATGCACGCCGACCCGGCGCGCCGACAGCCCGAGCGCCATGCCGATGAGCTGGGTGAAATACAGGATCTTCACCTGCGTCTTCTTGCCGAACACCTTTTCCGCGCGCGCCTGGTGCATCTCCAGCCCGGAATGGCAGGTCGGGCATTCGGTGGCGATCACGTCGGCGCCGCAGGCCTCCGCCGTGGTCAGCAGGTTGAGCACGAGCCGGGTGGAAGTATCGCTGTCCGACAACGTGTGCGCGCCGCCGCAGCATGCGGTCTTCAGCGGATATTCGACATTCTCGGCGCCGGCGGCTTCGAGCAGGTCGTCCATGAAATGCGGCTTGCTGGTCGACTCCGATCCCGGACCCTTGTCCTTTTCGGGGAAGATGTGCCGCGGACGGGTGTACATGCAGCCATAGTAGTTGGCGATCTTCAGGCCACGCAGCGAGTTGCGCACGCGCGCGCGCAGCCCCTCCGTGCCGATCGCGTCGCGGATCCAATCGAGGGCATGGATGGTCGTGACATGGCCCGGCTGATACGCCGTCTGCCCGGCCTTGGCGGAAAGCCGGTCCACCACCTGCTGCGATGCCGGGTCGTGGGCCAGGTCATGCTCCGCCTTCTTGAGATTGTGGTAGCAGCCGTTGCACGGCGCCATCACCGTCTCGAAACCCATGTCCTCGGCGATCTTCAGATTGCGGGCGGACAGGAAGGTCTGCAGCTTGGGGTCGATGTTCTTGACCTCCATCGCGCCGCAGCAGTTCCAGTTCTTCAGCTCGACCAGTTCGAGGCCGAGTGCCTTGCCGACCTCCTTGGTGGAGCGGTTGTAGGCGTGGCCCGTACCCTCGAGCGCGCAGCCGGGATAGTAGGCGACCTTGCGGTACTTGTCGGTCATCGCCGTGCCTCCGGCGCGGGTGGAAGATGCAGAGCGGTGCGCCGGGATGCGTCCTGTTCGGCGACGTAATCGGCAATGGCCTGCCGGGTGCGGCCCCAGCCGCCGGTGCGCGGATGCAGTACGGCCGCGAGGCCGAGCCGCATCAGCAGCCCCACCGGCAGTCGGGAGACGAGGCCGCGGATCATCCCGACCAGCCATTCCTGCGTCAGGCTCTGGCCGGTGCGGGCGAAGAACCCGCGCATGAGCCGCCCCTCCTCGATCCGCCCGGTCGCAAACACCTGATCCGAGAACACCTCGTCGAACACCGTGGCCGTCGAAGGCCGGGTGTGACCCTTCAACTCAAGCCAGTGGGCGGTGGCCTTCATCACGCCTTCCGGCACCACGTCGCGTGGGCAGGCATAGGTGCATTTGTTGCAGGAGACGCATTGCCAGATGATATCCTTGTCCCGCAGCAGCTCCTCCTCCATTCCCAGCCGGATCAGATAGATCCAGTATCGCGGATTGAAGTCCGGGTTGATCGCGTTGACGGTGCAGGAATTCGTGCATGACCCGCACTGCCAGCAGCGATGGATGTACTCACCGCCCGGCAGTGCCGCGATCTCGTCCTGCATCGCTTCGTTGTAATCGGTGACGACGCGGGTTTCGATGAACGTGCTCCAGTCTCCGGACACGTCCACGCCGTCGATGGTGAGCTTGTCCTGGCGGACCAGGTTTTCCGGGCGGATCAGCGATTGCTCATGGATCGGCATATGACGCCCCTCAATGACCGATCCGCGGCGAATCGTGCCGCGGCAGCGGATCGGTGCTCGGCTTCTTCAGCCTGTTGCGGAAACCGTCGCGGTCCAGCGCATCAAGGCCGAGCAGCCGGCGCGTATGGTTCATGGGATCCTCGCCGCCGGCAAACTCGCCCTTGAGGTAGGAGCTGCCGCGATCGTTGATGTAGCCGGCATAGATGTGCGCGCAGAGCAGGTCCTGGAACAGCGGCTTGTCCCGGAAGAAGCCGTTGTCGCGCAGGAACGCGTCCAGCTCGGCGCGCAGCGCCAGGAACGTCGGCAACCGGTCGGGGATGCCGGCCGCATCGATCGGCGCCGCGTCATCGAACCAGATCTCGCGCAGGACGCCGGTTGCGGTGCGCGCGTCCCAGACCCATCGGGTCATCAGCGGCACCTGCTCCGGCTGTGTGAAATGGAGCACTTCGGCGGCGAGGTCGCGCACCCAGCGGTGGCTGCGATCGGCCGGAAAGCAGGCGATGAAGTCGCCGAACCGGGCGTCCAGCTCGCCCGGGGCCTCGATCAGCCGCGTCAGCAGGTCGCGCATGGTCGGATAGCCGTGGTCCGCCAGCCAGGCGGCGATGCGGCGGCGCACCGTCGGCATGAAGCTGCACAGGCCGAGGAAGTCCGCCTCGCTCATTTCGCGCACGCGGCCGATGTTCAGCATCGTGGCGAACAGCGCGACCTTCGCGCCCAGGCCGTGGACATAGGCATCGACGCCGCCATCGGGCTCTGCCGCGGCGAGCAGCGACTCCAGCGCCTTGCGCAGTGCCGGACCGCTGAGGTCCAAGACAGGAAGGGGCATCGCCGTGTCCGCCGACATCGCGACGTCGCTCATTCGGCGGCGACGGCGACCGGCGCCTTCAGCGACGCGATCGCCGCCATTGCGGCAGACTGACCCTGCGCGATGGAATCGTCGATCGTCTCCGGCCCGGTTGCCGCGCCAGCGACGAACACGCCGGGACGCGACGTGCCGCCCATCGCGCTGTACGACGGTGCTTTCTGCACATGCCCGTATTTCTCGAGCTTCACGCCGAAGGTCGAGGCGATCATCAGGTTGTCCACGTTCGGGTCCATGCCGATCGCATGCACCACCATGTCGAACGGAATGGTGATCGGCCGCTTGACCAGCGTATCCTCACCCTTGACGATCAGCCGCTGGCCGTTGGACGTAACCTCCGCAATGCGCGCCTTGATGTATTTGACGCGATGCTTCTCCTGGCTTTCCCAGTAGTAGGCCCCTTCGTAGAGGCCGAACGTGCGGATGTCCATGTAGTAGATGTAGACGCTGCACTTCGGCAGCTCCTCGCGAATCTCCATGGCGATATTGGCGGAAACCGTGCAGCAGATCTTCGAACACCACTCGCGGCCGATCTGCCGGTCGCGCGAGCCGACGCAGAGCAGGATCGCCACGCGTTCCGGCACCCGTCCGTCGGATGGGCAGCGGACCCCTTTGCCGGACGACATCATCTGCTCGACCTGCGTCGTCGTCACCACGTCGGGATAGGTGCCGAAGCCCCATTCCGGCTTGTTCACTGAGTCGAAATGCGTGAAGCCGGTGCAGAGTATCGCGGCGGCGACCGGCCGGCGTTCGCCGGACGACAGCACCGCGACGAAGTCGCCCGGCGTGCCGGAGAATTGCGTGACGGTACAGCCCGCTTTCACCTCGACCAGCGGGTGCTGTGCGGCGCGATCGACCATGCCGCCGATCGCGTCCTTCGCCCATTCGCCGGACGGTACCAGCCGCGCGTAGCCGGACAGGATGGGGGCGCCGCCCAGCCGATCGGCCTTGTCCACCAGCAGCACCTTCTGTCCCGCGCTGGCCAGGGCATGGGCAGCCGAAAGACCCGCCGGGCCGCCGCCGAGCACGAGAACCGGGTGGCTCATGCTGCGGCCCCCGGCAGTGCGGGCGGCACGTAGCCCGGCCCGGAGGTGATGGCCCGCTTGGGATCGTAGAGCGTTTCGATCCGGCCGGCCGAAACCTCCTTCAGGTACCCTTCGAACTCCGCCTTGGCCTTCTGCCAGTCGATGCCGAGCTTTTCCAACAGGCCCTCGAACGGGGAGGCGTGCCAGTGAAGCTGCGCGAGCTTGTACGGATGGGCGCCGCAGACCAATGCGGCGAACTGGCAATCCGCCATCACGGCCAGGTCGTAGACCTTGTCGACGGCGCGGCCGATCCACTGGCTTTTGTCGAGTGTCGTTATGCAGCCGGTATCGTGACCGATCATTACGTCGGAACGCGCCTCTTCGACGGCCACCTTGATCTTGCGATCGATCGCGAAGGACCGTGTGAACTCCCGCTCGCCGATGATGTGCCGGAAGCCGAAGCCACAGCAGTCGTACCACGTCGAATAGTCGATCACCTGCGCCCCGAGCGTCTGCAGCAATCCGGTCGATACGGCGACGCGGTTGCCGTCCAGCACGGTCTCGTCATACAGCACATCCTCGGGCACCATCTTGTGGACGTGGCAGGCGGGATGGACGGTTGCGCGAATGTGGCTGCAATCGATCACCCGCCGCTCGGCAATGCGTTCGCGCATCACGTGCAGCCACTCGGAATAATGCACGACCTCCTCGGGGATCAGCAGCTTGCCGTCGACCAGCCGGCCGAGCTTGCCGAGGATCTGCCGCACCTGTTCCCGCAGCTTCGGTGAATGCAGCAGGAAGCTGCGCACTTCCTTGTAGTTGCCGAAGGAGGTGCCGCAGTGGACCAGCGGGTAGTAATAGCCGGCGGGCAGGCCCTGCGCCTTCGCGGAGACGTAGGCCTGATGGAAATTGCGCAGGAACACCGCCGCCAGGCTGACGACGTTGCCGATGCCCGACCCGTGATAGTTCCATGCCGTGCAGGATGTCTGGTCGGTCTCGTCGAGATAGCGGGTTTCCAGAGTGTTCATCAGCCAGAGCAGGGATGTCGGGTAGCCCGGGATGTTGCCGCACTGGCCGCACGACTTGTGATGCCAGAGCTGGTTGGTCGGGATGCGCTTTTCCCATCCGTAGAGCGTGCGGCCGGTGACCGGCTCGTGCTGCTCGGTGATGCGATGGACGACGATCTCGCCATCCTTCTCGAGCTGCCACATCCGGTCGCGCACATCCTCCACCTGGTCCTTGTTGACCAGGAGCTCGCGGCGGTCGATGCGTGCTTCCACCCAGGACGTGGCCTGCCGGGCTTCCTGCGCGCTCAGCTTCGCTGGCCGCCACTCAGCCCCGAACCCGGCGAACCCCTGGGCATCGACGGCATCACGTCCCGTCTTGTCGGCTGACATGCTCATCCTCCTTCCTGGGGACCTGCGACGACCTCAGTCGGCCTGCTGCTCTTCGAGCCAATCCGCATAGTCCGCCCGCTTCTCGTCCATCACGTCGGAAATCACGTCGAACAGATTCTCGTCGATGGTTTCGAGCTGGTCGAGCACGCCGGTGGCTTCCCAGATCGTGTACAGCTCGATCGAGGTCCGGATATTGACCTCCCACGCCGTGTCCATCGTATGCAGCGTCGGCACCGGGATGGCCTTGCGCAGCACGTTGAGCGGCGCATTCACCTTGGCGATGTTCGGTCCCCAGTCGGCGAACGCATCGGGCGTGATCATGTTGGGGGCCAACTGATTGCCGGTGGCGACGAGCTTCATCAGCACCCGTGAGAACGGGCGCAGGACATCCTTGGCGGACTGCATGCCGTGCTTGATCGCGGTTTCGCGCATGATCATGATCAGCCCGCCCGGCGAATTGTGGAACGGGCAGCGCGCCGCGCAGGTGTAGCACTGCGCGCAGGCCCAGATCTTCTCCTGCATCGCGTCATGGATGGCTTCGAGATTCTCCGTCCACAGAAGCTGGACGATTTCGCGCGGCGAGAAGTCGTAGTAGTGTGCCGACGGGCAGGTCGCGGTGCAGATTCCGCAGTTCAGGCAGCCGTACAGCTCGTGGTCAAACATGACGTGCGAGCGGATGTCGTCGTAGATTTCCTCCAGCTTCTCGCGCGGCACGGCAGAATCGCTGGATACCGGATCACCCACGGCAGTCGACTGTGACATTCGCAAAGCTCTCCCTTGCCGCGACGCTTCGCCGCTGCGGCGCTAATAGGTCAGGACGCGCGTATCGTCGTTTTCCATCAATTCCTCGATGACATAGGCGCCGCCGACGATGCCGGCGCATTCCGGGATCAAATCCGCCTCGGTCATGTCGAACAGATCAAGATTGGGCGAGCAGCAGAGGAACTTGACCCCCGCCTCATGCGCATCCCGGATGAAGTCGTGGACGGTCTTGGACGAGCCGGGCTTGACCACCAGCGACTCGGCGACGCCGCGCTTCATCAGCCGCCCGGAGGTGGCGGTGCAGACCACCTCGACCTCGTAATCCATTGCCGCGGCCACGCTGGCCTGGAAGAACGGAGCGCCCAGCTCCTCCCCGTTCCTCGGGTCGGTATTCACCAGAATGATGACAAGCTTGCGCGCCACGCTCATTCCTCCCGCGCCGCCGGGGCGGCCATTGGAGGTACTATACCCCGCGAAAGCGAAGCTGGCCACACATATATTCAGAAAAATGCATTCAATAACGTGCTGCGGCGCAGCAAACCGTTCGGTCAGCCGCGCCGCCGTGCCGCCCGCTCGCGGCAGAACATGCGGTAGAGCGTGCCGATCATCTCGCGCGCCTCCTCGCTGCCCAGGCTGTAGAAGATGGTGCGGGATTCCCGCCGGGTGCGCACCAGCCCGTCGCGCCGCAGCCGGGAAAGCTGCTGGGAGAGGTGCGCCTGCTGGATGCCGAGATGCTCCTCCAGCTCGCCCACGGAATGCTCGCCCTCGACCAGATGGCAGAGGATCATCAGCCGGTGGTTGTTCGCCAGCGTCTTGAGGAACTTCGTCGCCGCCAGCGCCCTGGCGCGCAGCCGTGCGGGATCGATGACATCGGGCATGGGCGCGGCTGCCTCCGCATCGGCGGAGGCAGGGGGCGGCGACGCGGCAGTGGTCCTGGCGGTGTCGAGACTAGGCATCGAGGTTCCCTTGTATGCGCGAAGCATAATATATAGTGTGAGGATATGCGAGCCGCCTGAAGCGGCATCGCGCGGTGGGAGGCGACGGGATTGCCCAGAGACGGACGCATGCTGCCGCCACGCCCCGGTTGTCCGCCGGTTCTGTCAGGCAGCCTGCATCAGCCCGGTCACCTTGACCAATCCCACCATGATCTCGCTGAGCGCGTCGGCAAGTCCACGCTGCACCGCAGCAAGCCGCGCCAGACCGGTCGTCAGGTCCTCCGGCGTTTCGGAGAATTCCATGACCAGGTCTTCGATCATGCCGGTTTTCATGCCGGGATGCCCGGCGAAGCCGAGGCTGTTGGCGCCGATCTGGAACAGCGCCGGCGCCCCTTCCTCGTCGGTCGCAAGGATGCGCGCGCCGGCCGGCGGGACGGCGCGGTCGCGCAGATAGAGCGCCAGCGGATAGCGCGCCGGCAGATAGCCGCCCAGCGCCGCCGGATCGGTGCGCTGCGCCGTGCCCACGGTGAAGCGGAGCGGTGCGGCCTCCGCCCCGCCGCCCGCGGCCACCGCCAGGATGGCGCTGCCCAGCCCGATGCCGACCACCGGCCGCCCGGAAGCGAGGAACGCCCGCGTCAGCCGCAGTTCCGGCCCCAGGCTCGGCAGCAGATCGCCGCTGACGATGCCCCGAGGGCCGCCGCCCAGCAGCACCAGCCCGTCGAAATCCTCGGCCGATGCCGGGATGGCGGCGCCCGGGACGAACGGGCGGACATAGCTGAAGCGGATCGCCCGGCTCTCGAAATGGTCTTCCATCAGGCCGAGGAATTCGCCCTCGGTATGCTGCAGCACGCAAAGCGTGTTCATTGCCGTCCCACTCCATGCCGCATCCCTGCCGCGACGCAGCTCAGCATGCAATGGCACAGATGGGCGGCGCAAACCCGGACGGTGCGCCCATGAGCTGGATGGCGGCGATCCAGGCGGTGGAACCGTTCGACGACCTGCCGCTCGACCCGGGACTGGTGGCGGCGCTGGAGCGGGAGGCGGCGGCGCGGCCATTGGCACCGCTGCGGTTCTTCACCCCCAGTTTCCGCGCCTTCGCCAATGACGAACTCAGCGGCTGCGGGCGGCACAGCTTCCCTGCGTTCTCGATCACCGGCGGCGCCTGTGCGCTCAACTGCGACCACTGCCAGGCCCGCATCCTGGAGCCGATGATCCCGGCGCAGAACCCGGAGAATTTCGAGGCGACGGTGCGCGAGATGGTCCGGACCGGCGGGATGCAGGGGTTCCTGCTCTCCGGCGGCTCGAACCGGCGCAACGAGGTGAAATACGACCGCTACTACCCGGTGCTGGAGCGTCTGAAGCGCGACTTCCCGCGCCTGCGCATCGCCGTGCACACCGCGCTGCTCGATGCCCCGCGGGCGCGGCGGATGGAGGCGGCGGGCGTCGATGTGGCCATGATGGACGTGATCGGCGATGCCGACACGATCCGGGACGTCTACCATCTCGACCGGCCGGTCGAGGATTTCGAGGCGACGCTGGAGGTGCTGTGCGCGACCGGCATGGCGGTCGTCCCGCACATCGTCATCGGCCTGCATTACGGCCAGTTGCGCGGGGAGGCGCGGGCGCTCGACATCGTTGCGCGGCACCGGGTGGCGGCGCTGGTGCTGGTCGTGGTGATGCCGTTCTATGCGCCGGCGGCGCGGCCGTTCCGCACGGTTCCGCCGGAGGAGGCGGCGGAGATCTTCGTCGCCGCCCGCCAGCGCATCCACGGCGTCCCCGTCCAGCTCGGCTGCGCCCGCCCGGCCGGGCAGCACAAGCTGCTGACGGATGCCTATGCCGTCATGGCGGGGTTCGACGGCATCGCCTATCCCGCCGAGGGGATCGTGGCCCTGGCGCGCGCCATCGGCCGGCCGGTGGAGCAGGCCCACGCGTGCTGCGCGGTCGCCCTGCGCGGCCTTGGTCCCGCCCGGGCCTGCGGCGCATGAGCATGGAGACCGCCGATCTGGTCGTGGTCGGTCTTGGCCCGGCCGGCAGTTGTGCCGCCGCCGAAGCGGCCGAAGCGGGCGCGCGGGTCATCGCGATCGAGGCGCGGGCCGCGGCCGGCACCCCTGTGCAGTGTGCCGAGTTCGTTCCCGCCCTGCTTGAACAGGAGGTGCCGAGCCTCGGCTTCGTCGCGGTGCAGTCGATCGCGCGCATGCTGAACTACGTCGAGGCCGCGCCGCCGGACGAAACCGCGCCGTTCCCCGGCTACATGATCGACCGCGGCCGGTTCGACCGGCTGTTGGCCGAACGGGCGGCGGCCCTGGGGGCGGACTGCCGCTATGGCCGCCGCGTGGCGGGCGTGGACGCCGACGGCGTGCTGTATGCGACCGATGGCGCGGCGTTTCGCGCCGGCGCCATCATCGGCGCCGACGGGCCGCGCTCGCGCATCGGCGGCGCCTCGGGCCGAGTGAATTCCGCGCTGGTCGAGACCCGGCAGATCACGGTCGCGCTGCACCGCCGCCACGACGCCACCGACATCTTCCTCCGCGCCGCCTATCCGGGCGGCTACGGGTGGCTGTTTCCGAAGGGCCGGCTGGCCAATATCGGCCTCGGCCTCGCGTCCCACGCGCGGGCGGGGCTGCGCCCGCTGCTGACCGCGCTGCATGCCGAACTGGTCGCGGCTGGGCGGGTCGGG
>JAKAZX010000097.1 GCA_021826485.1 Pseudomonadota bacterium
GCCGTGTCGCAGCGACTTGGTGAGGCGTCCCTGCAGATAGGCCACAGTCTCGGGCATGGTCAGCAGGGGACGCGCAAACAGGTAGCCTTGACCCACATCGCAGCCCGCGAGATTGAGGAAGGCGAGTTGCCCCTTGGTCTCGATCCCCTCCGCGACGGACTCCATGCCGAGGTTTCGCGCCAGCCCGATGACGGTGCGGGTGATCACCTCGCTGGCCGGGCTCTTGCCGATTTCCGCCACGAAGGAACGGTCGATCTTGAGCTGGTCGATTGGCAAGCGTGCGAGATGGGCAAGAGAGGCGTAGCCGGTGCCGAAATCGTCGAGCGCCAGCGTGAGGCCGGACTGGCTGAGTTCCCGCAGCACCCCCTCGATCCGCTCGGCTGCGCGGCCGAACAGGATGGTTTCGGTCAGCTCCAGGATCATCGTTTCCGGCTGCAGCCGGTGCCGGCGCAAGGCGGCGAGCGTCTCGTCGCGGAACTGCGGATCGAGCAGTTGCGGTCCGGTGACGTTGACGGCGATACGACCGGGGTCCAGCCCCATGTCATGCAACTGTCGCGCGCGTGCCAGCGCCGCGTTCATCACTGCATAGCCGAGGGGGATGATGAGGCCGCTTTCCTCGGCCGCCGGGATGAACTCCGCCGGGGCGACCCATTCCTGGCCGTCGTGCCAGCGCGCCAACGCTTCGAACCCCGCATGGCCGCCGCGCAGCTGGCGCGTCGGTTGCAAGGCAACCTGGATGGCGCCCACCCGCAGCGCGTCACGCAGCGCTTCGCCGAGCGAGGCGCGGCGCGCCTGCGCCATCGCCAGATCAGGGCGGAATGCCATCCAGCGGCCGCGGCCGTTGCGCTTGACCTGATAGAGGGCGAGGTCGGCACGCTTCAGCAGCGTCGGCGCATCTGCGCCATCGGCGGGGAAATGGCTTACGCCGACCGACACGCTGACCGAGAGGTTCCGCTCGCCCATCTCGAACGGCGCGCCGAGCGCATCGACCATCCGCTCTATCCGGTCCACCCAGGCGGAGCGATCGGCAGCGCCCGCCAGCAGCACGGCAAATTCGTCGCCGCCCAGGCGCGCTGCAATGTCGCCGGGGCGGACGAGCGCCTGCAACCGCCGGGCGATCTCGGTCAGCAGCGCATCGCCGATGTCATGGCCCAGCGTGTCGTTGATCTGCTTGAGGTAGTCGAGGTCGAGCAGCATCAGCGCGCCGCCCGTGCCTGGCCCCCCCGGCGTCTGCAGCCTTTGATCGAGTGTCGCGAGGAACGCCGCGCGGTTGGCAAGCCCGGTCAGCACGTCGCGTTCCGCCCGCTGCCGCAACTGCGCCTCGGTCCGCTTGAGTTCGGTCACGTCGGTGCGCACCAGCACCAGGTTGCCGTTGCGCGAGCGACGGCTGCGCGCCAGCGCGAAATGGCCGTTGGGAAGGGCGGTGATACGCTGCCCGCTCGTCTCGAACGAGCGGTGCTGGGTCAGGCGTGCGTTGACCCAGGCCGCGCGCTCTTCCGGTGTGCGCTCGACATCGGTAACCAGACCGCGGTCGGTGGCGAATTGCAGAATCTCCTGCAACGTGCGCCCGGGGGTCATCACCGGTGCCATCTCGGGCAGCATCTCGTCGTGCATGGCATTGGACAGGATCAGCCGCTCGTCGGCGTCATAGGCCGATACCGCCGTCGGAATGGCATCAAGGATATCGCGCAGCAGATCCTGCGCGCGATGGATTGCGGTGGTGTCGGAGTAGATGGCGACGATGTTGCCTGCCGGCGAACGACGGCAGCGCAGCACAAAGCGCCGGCCGTCGCTAAACCTGACCGTCTGCGTACTGCGGGGTGAGCGGATCGCAGCAACGCGGCGCTCTACCCACGCCTGATGTTCCTCCTCCGAGCGGCCTTTGTCGTCGGAGGGGCTGGAGGTCGCCGCAGTGCGGAACACGTCCTCGGGTGTCATGCCGATCCGCAGATGCACACCGGCGTTCGTTGCGAAGCCGATTTCCGCTCCACGATTCCATTGCAGCAACCGTTCATCGGCGTCGAACAGCACGATCGCGTCCGGCACTGTGTCGAGCATGTCGCGCAGCAGCGCCTCGGCGCGGGTGCGCTCTGCCACCTCGCGCGCGGCCAGTGCCTCCGCCTCGTGGCGGCTTGTCACGTCGTTCGCCATGACGGCGAAGCCGCAGAGGTTGCCGGCGTCGTCCAGCAATGGCATGCAGTGCAGGGCGAGCCGCAACAGCCGCTCATCGCGTCCGTACTGCACGACCTCAAGCTGATACCCGCTCCCCGACCGAATCCCCTCGTGCATGGTCCGCAGCGCGGCCTCCGAGGTTTCTGGGCCGCTCAGGACATCGACGGGCCGCCGGCCCCGCAGCTCGTCCAGCGTGTAGCCGGTCAGGCGGATGAAGGCATCGTTGACCCATTCCGTCAGCTCCTCGCGGTCGAGGATTGCCACCGCGTTCACCGACTGTCTGGCGATGATCGACAGGCGTCCCTCATACTGCCGCCGTTCGCGCCACGCCGTGATGTCCTGCAGCGTGCCGACAAGCCGCGCCGTGCCGGCGTCCGTCTGCACCGCGCGGCCGCAGGAGCGCACCCAGATCGTCCGGTCGTCGGCTCTGACCAGCGGCAGTTCAAGCTCCCAAGGCGTTCCCGCCGCGATGGCCCGCGCCAGCGCCGTGCTCAGCAACGGACGCGCGTCGGCGCGATAGAATCGGAGTGCCTCTTCGGGGGACGGAGGATCGCCGACCGCAAGCCCGTGCAGGCGGAACATATGCGCGGTCCATCCAAGTCGGCCGGTACCGATAGCGAGGTCCCACCCGCCGATCCCGGCAAGCTCCAGAGCGTCGTCGGAGAGGCTCCGTGCCACCTTTCACCCTCCGATCGGCAAAGGCGACGGCCATGCCGAACATTCAACGCGACACGAGAATCTTCAGCAGGCCCGCGACGCTTTCGCCCGGCAGCGTCGCCCATACCCGGCCGAAAATCAACATTCCGGCGAAAAAATTGTTGCTTCCGCGCCGTTATCCATTTCGCTGAACGCCGCACCGGTCACACCCGGGGCGCCAATGCCGGACCACCGGTATCTGAAAGCCTACGCCCGCTGGGTGTGTTTCGGCGGCCAATTGTGACCCGTGACGCGAAGAAACAGGGCAGGCCAGGCGCACGTTGGGGGCGGGGTCAACTTTGCCCCGCAAGCGTAGAAAGTTGCCTCCGAAATGCCGCGCGTCCGGTATGCCCCTGCCGTCCAAAAGCCCCACTCAATCGCTCACCGTTTCGAACAGCTTCCGCTCCATCTTCGTCAACCGCTCCGCGCCATCCGCCGTCACCAGCACGGTTTCGCTGAAGGCGAGTCCGCGCGCCGAGGTGTACATATGGAAGACCATGCCCTCCTCCAGCAGCCAATCGGCGCCCGTGCGGAAAACGCGTGTGAAGTCGCTGGAGCGCAGCGGCTGTTGCGAGTAGTAGCCGAGGGTGTACCCGGTGATGTTGTCGTAGTGCTCGCGCAATCCGGCACGCAGCACGCCGTCTCGCAGGATCGCGTCGACATCAGCGGCCTGCGCGCCAGGATGCATTGCGGTGAATTGTGCGTCCTGAAGGTCCCGCAGCGTCTCCGCGTCGCGGTGGCGCTGCTCGCTCGCCGGTCCGATCGTCACGCTGCGCATCAGTCGCGCGCTGTAGCCCTGGAAGCGTGGAACAAGCTCCAGATGCAGGATGTCGCCCTGGGCAAGCGGCGTGTCGTGCAGATGCCCGTGCAGAAAGCCCCAGCCGCGTCCGACCGTGATCGGTCCGACATGTCCTGGCGTCCCGCCGAGTTCGATGAAGCGCCGCGCTGCGAATGCGCTCCATTCCCGCTCCGTGCTGCCGGCCCGGGCACGTGCCGCGATTTCCGCCATGACGGTATCGGCGATCGACGCCGCGCGGCGGACCAGCGCGATTTCGGCCGTTGATTTCCGTAGCCGCAATTCCCACGGCAATCCCGGCAGCGCGACGAACCGCACCTGGGGAAGTCTGGCGCACAGCTGCTCATACGTGTCCACCGTCATCGCGTGACTGCCGGAGTCGAAACCGATCGCCGCCGCGGCGAGACCGAGGCGGCTCACTGCCCTGGTGACTGCGGCGATCGCGTCCTCGGTATCCGGATAGGCAACATGCGCCGGGAACCGGCAACTTTCCTGGAATGGCGCGACATCGAGCGAGCGCAGGATCATCAGCGGCTCGCCTGTGAGGGGTACGAGGCAGGCCCGGTACGAGCTCACCGAACGCTCATACCCCGTGAAGTAGGCAAGAATCTCCGAATCGTCGATCAGCATGGCGGCAACCCCTGCCGCCCGCATCGCGGTGCGTAGCCGGCCCACCCGGGCCTCATACTCTTCGGGCGTGAAATCCAGCGTGCTCATGCGGCACCGCAGATCTCGAGGATCGTCAGCATGTAGATCCGGATCATGTCGAGGAAATCGGCTATGTCCACGCGCTCGTCCGGCATCGTGTTGTAGCGGCCGCCGGGACCGCAGACGACACCCTCCATGCCCGCATGCTGCAGATGGGCCGCATCGGTGCCGTAGAAGGCTGGGGGACGGATTGCGCCGGTCGGCTGATCGGCATCGCGGACAGTGCGGTACGCGCGGTTGACGGCACGCACGATCGCGCTGTCACGCGCCGCCTCGAAGGTCGGCATGGCGGGCCGCCCTTGCAGATGCTCGGGCGTGAGCGTGGTCTTGAGACCGGGAAAGCGCGACTCCAGCGCCGCGAGCTCTGCGCGAATGTCGGCCAGCACCTGCGCCTCGGTCTGCCCCGGTGCATAGCGGCACGAACCCTGGATGCGCGCAAAATCCGCCACCTGCGGCGGACGCCATTCCTCGAGGTTCCGCCCGAGCGCGCCGTGAACAACCCCGACATGGCACCGGTTGATCGATCGGTGCTGTTCGCTGGGAGCGCCGGAGAAGGTCATGGCATTGAGGCGAGGGATGAGATCGCAGGCCGCCGTGATCGCATCGACCGCCTCCTCGCGCTTCGACAGGTGGCGGGTATTGCCGATCAGCTCGATGATGAACGTGAAGGCCGCGGCATGCATCGTCAACGCCTGCAGATCCGTCGGTTCCGAGTTCACGAAGTAGTCGGCGCGCAGACCCTGCCGGATCAGCGCAAGCGTGCCGACGCCGCCCTGCAACTCGCCGACGACGAAAGTGAGAATCACGTCGCCGCGGAGCTTCACGCCCGCATCGATCAGCGATTTCACTGCGCAGAAATAGGCGGCATCGCCGGCCTTCATGTTGGAGACGCCGATGCCGTAGATGAACTTGTCGTCCACCTTCCCGCCATAGGGATCGACGGTCCATCCTTCGGTGACCGGATTGGTGTCGAGATGCCCGTTGAACATCAGGCTGCGGCCACCGCCCTGCCCGCGCCAGCGGCCGACGGCGTTCACGCGGTCCGCCTCCACCGGCACGAGTTCGACGTCCAGACCGAGCCGGCGCATCGCGTCCGCCATATGGGCCGCGAGCGTCCGTTCGCCGGGTGTCTGCGAATGGCTGCGGTGGCGGACCATGGCAGAAAGAATATCGAGACACGCCTTCTCGTCGATGCGCGCAATCAGGTCCTGGGGGTTCACGTCCTGGTTTCCTCTCCAACGGGTGTGGGCGATGCTGCCATCAACTGCCGCGTGTACTCGTGTTCCCGGCCGGTGCCGAGTGTCCCGATCGCGATCTGGTCGACCAGCGTGCCGTGCCGCATCACCAGGAGACGGTGCGCGATCTGGCGGACCAGGTTGAGATCATGGGTGATGAACAGGTAGGCGGTGCCGTAACGCCGGCGCAGTTCCAGGAGCAGCGCAATCGTGACCGCCTGAACCGACGCGTCGAGCGACGCGGTGATTTCATCGCAGATGACGAGGCGGGGCCGCGCGGCAAACGCGCGTGCGATCGCAACCCGCTGCTTTTCGCCGCCGGAGAGCTGGTGCGGCCAGCGCGACGCATATTCGGGTGGCAGATTGACCTGCCGCAGCAGGTCGGGAATGTCGCCAGTCGAACCACCGTACAGGCACAAGGGCCGGGCGAGGAGATCGCACACGCGCTGGCGCGGATTGAGCGAGGAATCGGGATGCTGGAAGACGATCTGCACCGCCCGCCGGTAATCCCGACCCATGCGGGTGACGGGCACGCCTTCCAGGCGGATTTCCCCGGAGCGCGCAACAAGACCGGCAAGCGCGCGCGCCAGCGTCGATTTTCCCGATCCCGATTCGCCCACGACGCCGAGGATCTCACCCTCCCGGATGCTGAAGCCGAGGCCACTGATCCCCTTGGCAGACCGCGAGCGGAACAGGCGCCTGCGGCCATAGCTGACGCTGATGGCCTCGGCGCACAGCAATTCGGCGGACGCGGGCTCATCCTGCACGAGCCGGTTCTGCGGGCGCGGCACCGCATCGACGAGCCGCCGCGTATAGTCCTGCGCAGGCATTGCGAAGATGCGGCGGGGAAGCTCGCTCTCGATGATCCGTCCGCGCTGCATCACCGCGACGCGATCGGCAACGCGGGCGACGAGCCCGAGATCGTGCGAGATGTAGAGACCAGCGACCCCGGTTTCCGCGCGCAGACGGCGGAAGAGGTCCAGGACACGCGCGCCGGTGATGACGTCGAGCGCGGTCGTCGGCTCGTCGAACAGCACCAGTTCCGGCTGCGGCGCAAACGCGGATGCGATCGCCACGCGCTGCTTCTCGCCGCCCGACGCCTCGTGCGGATAGCGTCGCATGAGCTCGGCGGCATGCCGCAATTCCACCCGTTCGAGCCAGCTTGCCGCCTCCCTCCACGCAGCACCTGCTGTCAGGCCACGATGGCGCACGAGAACCTCGACGATCTGCCGTCCCAGCGTCAGCGTGGGGTTCAGCGATGTGGCGGGGTTCTGGAACACCATGCCGATCCGCCGCCCGCGAATGCGCCGCATGGCGCGCGCGGTCTGTGCCGCAAGATCGTCGGTCCCCAGCCGGATGGTGCCGCCCGTGAGCCGCGCGTTGCCAGCAAGACGGCCCATGATCGCCATGGCGAGCGAGGACTTGCCGGCGCCGGACTCGCCCACAATGCCCAGGACTTCGCCCGGGGCCACCGACAGCGAGACATTGTCGAGCACGCGGACCGTGCCCGAGCGGGTCCGGTAGTCCAGGGTCAGCCCGGCGATGTCGAGCAGCGGTGTCACCGCTCGCCACGCGGGTTCAGCGCATCCCGCAACCCGTCGCCGAGCAGGTTGAACCCGATGGCGGTGATGCCGATCGCCAACCCAGGCACGATGACGAGCCAGGGTGCGTCGTGCAGATAGCCGCGACCGTCGCTGACCATCAGGCCCCATTCCGAAGCCGGCGGCTGTGCCCCGACCCCGAGGAAGCTGAGCGTCGCCATCAGCATCACGGCGAAGGCGACGCGGATCGTACTTTCCACGACCACCGGCGCGAGGGCATTGGGCAGCATCTCGGCGAACACGATCCTGAGCCCTGTCTCGCCTCGCGCGATCGCGGCAGCAACATAATCCTCCTGACGGACTGCAAGCGCTACGCTGCGGGTGATCCGTGCCATTCCGGGTGCGAAGGCAATGGCGATGGCCAGCAGGGCACCTCCCTCTCCTGCGCCGAGGGTGCTCGCGACCAGCAGCGCAATGAGCAGTCCGGGAATTGCCATCACTGCGTCGATGGTGCGCATGATCGCTTCGTCCCAGCGCCCGCCGGCAAAGGCCGCGAGCGTGCCGACGATCGCCCCGGCGAGGGTGCCGGCCAGCGTCGCCAGCAAGGCGGGCGGCACGGTGGCACGGGCGCCGTAGAGCAGGCGCGACATCTCATCGCGTCCGAGCTGGTCCGCGCCCAGCCAGTGGTGGGCGCCGGGCACGGCGAACCGGCCGAGGAAGTCCATCTGTTCCGGATCGTAGGGGGCGATCAGGGGGCCGAACAGACAGACCAGCGCGACGACAGCGAGGACCGCGGCCCCGAGCGCCCCCTGCGGCGTGCGCAGCAGCCGTCGCGTCACCTCAACCATAGCGCAGACGCGGGTCCAGCACGGCGTAGGCGATGTCGGCGAGCAGATTCACGACCGCGTAGGTCGCCGCCATGATCAGTGCCCCGGCCTGGATCGCAGGCAGATCGCGGTTCTGGATCGCGACGAGCAGCGCCCGGCCGATGCCCGGGATTGCGAAGATCTCCTCGACCACGATGATCCCGCCGAGGAGATAGCCGACATCGAGCGCGACGACGCTGATCACCGGCAGCAGCGCGTTGCGCATCACGTGGCGCAGCAGGACGGTCGGCGGCGCCAACCCCTTGAGGTCGGCGGCCAGGACATAGTCGCTGGCCAGCACGTCGATGGTCTCCGAGCGCATCATGCGCGACACATGCGCGATCAGCACCAGCGAAACGGTGAGCACCGGCGCCACCAGATGGCGGATGCCGTCGAGAAGATGTTCGCTCGGCGGGACATAGCCGGTCGCCGGCAACCATTGCAGCCGATCCGCCAGCACGACGAGGACAAGGGTCGCGGTGACGAACTCGGGCAATGAAATGCCGAGATAGGAGATCAGCCCGACGGCCAGGTCCAGGGCGCGCCCCTGGCGCAGGGCGGCCAGCACGCCGAGCGGGATGGCGATGACGAGCATGAGCGAGAGCGAGCAGACCGCCAGCAGCAAGGAGCGCGACAGCGCCGTCAGCATGGTCGGGCCGACCGGGAGGCCGGTACGCATCGAGATGCCGAAGTCGCCCCGCAGCACTGCGGAGAACCAGTGCCAGAACTGCAGCCAGACCGGGTCGGCAAGGCCGAGCTTCGCGCGGAGTGCCGCGAGTGCCGCCGGTGTCGCATCCTGCCCCAGCATCGTCACGGCCGCATCCGCCGGCAGAATCTGGGTGATGGCGAACACCAGGATCGACACGACGAGCAGCGTGTAGGCCATCAGCAGCAGGCGGCGCAGCAGCCAGGCGGGCGACATCGCGCGTCCGTTCAGCCGGCGGGTGTGTCAGCCACGCCGCGGCGCCTTCGCCCCCAGCCAGAGCTGATCGAGCAGGAACACGGCGCCCCGCGGATGCAGCGCATATCCTTCGACATAGCTGCGCCGGGCGGCCAGCAGGTCGAAGAACACCGGGATCACCGAGGGCACTTCCTGGTTCATCAGCATCTGCGCCTGGCCATAGAGGTCCTTCCGCTGCGCCTCGTCGGTCGTGACCCGCGCCTTTGCGATCAGCGCATCGAATTTCGTGTTGTTCCAGCGTGTCTCGGGCCAGGCCGCGCTGGACGTGTAGAGCAGGGAGAAGATGGCATCGGCGGTCGCCTGCATGTTGTAGAAGCCGACGTAGAAATTGCCCTTCTTCCAGACCTGGGCGAGATAGGTCGCGTGCGGCATGGTCTGCACGGTGATCCGGAATCCGGCTTCCTTCGCCATCTCCCGCATGGCGACCGCGAGCTGCGTGCGCGTGCCAGGATCGGTCGATGCGATCAGGGTGAGGTCGATGCCGTTCGGGTAGCCGGCCTCAGCCAGCAGCTTGCGTGCGGCCGGAATGTTGCGGCCCTTCAGGGGCAGGTCGCGGTAGAAGTGATAGGCGGGGCTCAGCGGCGTGTCGTTGCCCGGGGTGCCGTAGCCCTGCGCCACGAACCCGACCATCGCCTGCCGATCGACGGTCAGCGCGAGCGCCTGGCGCACCCGCATGTCGTCGAACGGCTTGGCGTCGCACGCCATGTTGACATTGAGAAACTGGCCGGAGGGCACGCGCAGCGCCGTGACGCCGTCCGCCGTGCGGAGGCGGCCGAACTGCTGCGGCTGCACGCTGGCAATGAGGTCGATGTCCCCGGCGATCAGCGCCGATGCCTCGGCCGTGGGGTCCGGATAGACCAGCACCTCGACCCGGTCGACATGGGGACGCGACGGATCCCAGTAGTGCGGATTGCGCTCGACGACGATCTGCCGCTCAGGCTCGAAAGATACCAGCTTGAAAGGGCCGGTGCCGTTGGCGCTGCGCGCCAGCACGCTCATATCGCCGCTTGCGATCGACGCAGGAATGATCTTGGCGTTGGTGTAGGCGAGGGCAACCGGCAGGTCGGCATAGGCGCCGGTGAGATGGAACACCACCGTGGTTGTGTCCGCCGCAATGACGTCCTTGATCGGGCCGCAATTGCTGCGCGCTGCCGAACCGGTCTTCGGATCGAGCATCGTGTGGAAGCTGGCCTCGACATCCCTGGAAGTGCAGGGACTGCCGTCGTGAAACAACAGACCCGACCGCAGCTTGAACGTCCAGGTGGTGAGGTCCGGGTCGGCGCTCCAGCTCTCGGCGAGGTCGGGCTCGGCCGTCATGTCCGGCCGCAGCCGGGTCAGGCCGGAATACAGCAATTCGCTGACGAGATATTCCGGATTCACCCGCGTCAGCAGCGGATTCAGCACGCCCGCCGCCTGATCGACACTGACGCGCAGGGTGCCGCCGTTGACCGGCATCACCGTTGCCGCCCGCGTTCGCACCAGCGGCAGCGAGGCGCCAAGAGCGGCGGCGCCAGCCAGGATCGCCCGGCGTGTGGTCATGGCGTGTCTCCCGCAGGGATCGGGGTGTCGGCTAGGTAGGCGAGCAGGGCGCGTGCCAGGCCAACGACATCCTGGATGGTGGTGAACTCGTCGGCGGCGTGGCTGCGGTTGTCCGGGCGCACCAGCCCGCCCAGCATGATCTCCGACAGCCCGGCCCGCTGCACGAACCCCATGTCGGAACTGGTGGAGGAGCCGTAGCGGACGAAGCTGTCCTCGGCCCAGCCGAACCCCCAACCCAGCGCCTGGCGCCAGCGTGGCCAGCAGCATCCGCCCTGGTCGGGGTCGGTGACGGGATCGAGCCGGCCGACCACCTGCGTAGCGAGGTCGAGGGCGCCACTGCGGTGCCGGGCCCGGCCGACTGCCGCGGTGATCTCGGCGAGCGCGGCGGCCATGGTCTCCTCCGGCATCACGCGGCGGTTCACCAGGATGCGGCATTGTCCCGGCAGCGCCGAACCCTTGGCGCCGCCGTGGACGGCAGCGATCGTGAGGCGGGCGGACAGCGTCCTGCCGCGGTGCGGCGGTGGCGGCAGGGCACTGACGCGTGCTTCGACATCGCGCTTCAATGCCATCAGCTCCGCCAGCACTGGCAGCGCTTCCTCCACCGCGTTCACCCCGTTCGGTCCGGGATCGCCGGA
>JAKAZX010000098.1 GCA_021826485.1 Pseudomonadota bacterium
CTCGGCTACGCGCCGCCGCTCTGCTGCACCGACGCCGATATCGACGCGATCATCGCGCGCACCAGGGCCACGCTCAACCAGACGCTCGCGGATCCGGACGTACGCGCCGCCATGGCCTGATCCGAGTCCGGCGCTGCCCCTGCCACGAAGGATGAACTGCCGATGACTTCCATCCAGTCCAGATCATCTGCTTCGGCACCGTCGCCATTCAGCCGCGGGGATCGCCGGCCGCGCGCGATCATGCGGCGCCGGCCAACGACAATGCGGGCGAATGCCGGAACGGCGGCACAGGCGGCGTCCTGGCCGTCGGCCGGTCAACACGCACATTCAGCCGCATCGCGATCGGCGGAAGCAGGGCGTGACAAGCGCCTGACGACCCCGGATGCGTCACGCCCGACACCACGGGGACGCGGGCCATCCGGATCACGCTGCAAAGCCTGACCGCGGCATCGCGTCCTGGCCCAGCCTGTTGCCTCTGCCGCCGGTGCGATCAGCAACCAGAGGATTCCGCATGCACCCCATTCCTGATCCGGTGCCAAGCGACGCCACCCTGCCGTCCCGCGTCGATGCCGTCGTGATCGGCGGCGGCATCGCCGGCGTCGCTGCGGCGTATTTCCTCGCGAAGAAGGGACATTCCGTCGCGTTGCTGGAGAAAGGGCAGATCGCAGGCGAGCAGAGCAGCCGCAACTGGGGATGGTGCCGCACGCAGAACCGCGACCAGCGGGAACTGCCGCTGCAACTCCTCAGCATGGAGCTGTGGGAGACGCTGAGCCGCGAAACCGCGGAGGATCTCGGCTTCCGACGCAACGGCCTGATCTACGTCACCAAAAGCGAGTCGGAGCTGGCCACCTGGTCCAACTGGATCGACATGGCCCGGCAATACCAGGTCCGCAACACCGTGCTGTCGCCGGCCGCGGCGAAGCGGCTCACCCCTGGCAACGAACAGGACTGGATCGGCGGCATCCATGCCCCGACCGACGGACGGGCGGAGCCGACGATGGCCGCGCCGCGCCTGGCCCGGGCTGCGCGTGCGCTGGGCGTTTCGGTGCACCAGAACTGCGCCGTGCGCGGCGTGGACGTCGTCGGCGGCAAGGTGGCCGGGGTGGTGACGGAGCGCGGGCGCATCGCCGCTGACGTCGTGCTTTGCGCGGCCGGCGCGTGGAGCAGCATGTTGCTCCGTCGCCACGGCATCGACCTGCCGCAGGCTGGCATCCGCTCCACCGTCTTCGCCACCACGCCCGGGCCGGAGGTCACACCGGGCGGGCTGGTGACCCCCGATTTCACGCTCAGCCGGCGGTTGGACGGCAGCTACATCGTCGCCGCGCAGAACCGCGGCCGGCTGGAAGTGACGCCGCAGGGCGTGCGCTACGCCCGACAGTTCTGGCCGACCTTCAAGGAACGGCGCAAAAGCCTGCGCATGGGCGTCGGCCGCAGCTTCGTCACCGGGCCGGAAGCCATCGCGCGGAAATGGTCTTTCGACGCGCCGACACCGTTCGAGCGGCACCGCGTCTATGCTCCGCCCGCCGACCGCGGCGTCGCCGGGCCGGCGCTCGCGAAGGTCATAGCGAGCTACCCTGCCTTGAGCGGCATCGGGATCGGCGGACTCTGGGCGGGATGGATCGATGTCACGCCGGATTCGATCCCGGTCATCTCGGCGATCGATCAGCTTCCCGGCCTGTTCCTGGCGACCGGCTTCAGCGGCCACGGCTTCGGCATCGGGCCGGGGGCCGGCCGCCTCGCCGCGGACATCGTCGCCGGTGACACGCCCTCCGTGGATCCGCATGCCTTTCGCTATGCACGACTGGTTGACGGCAGTGTCCTCGGCAAGCCTGGAATGATGTGACAATGTCTGGCCCTTGCGCACCGGCTCTGCTTCTCCCGGCCCCGCTTCTCCCCCGCGGTCCGCATCCGCGGCACCCCTCTGCGACACCCGAAAATGGAGACTGACATGGCACCCAGGTTCACAACCACCAGCATTCTCCGCCGGAGCGTGCTGCGCGGATCCGCCGGGCTCGGGCTCGGCGTACTGGCCGGCCTGGCCCGGGGCGGCCGCGCCTTTGCCGGCGCGCCCCCCAGGTTCAAGACGGTCGAGGAGGGGTACATCACCATCGCCATGAGCGGCACGATGCCGACGACCGGCATCCAGGACGGCAAGATCACCGGCAGCGATGCGGAAATGGTCGCCGCCATCGCGGAGAAGCTTGGCCTCAAGGCAAAGCCGGCGGTGATGGCCTGGTCTGCGACCATCGAGGCGATCCGCTCGGGCCGCGCCGACATCATGTGCGGGGACATGGGCTGGACGCCGGCGCGCTCCAACGCCATGCTGCTCACGGATGCGATCTACTATGACGGCAACTTCGTCACCATGAAGAAGGACAAGCCGTTCAAGGACTTCATCAACGTCAATGACATGGGCGGCCACAGCGTCGGCACCGGCACCGGCTACAGCTATGTGCCCGATCTCAAGAAGATTCCCAACATCCGCGATGTCAGACTCTACGACAATGTCGATGGATGCATTCGGGACGTGGTCGCTGGCCGGATGGACTTTGCAGTGCTGGACAGCATGAATGTGGAATACATGCTGCTGCAGAATCCGGATATCGACCTGAAGCTGGTGCCGATCAAGCCGAACAGCGAATATCCGGACCTCACCGGCAAGGGGCGCGCGGTGCTGGGGATGAACCAGCAGAACCCCGACCTGTTCGACGCCGTCAACGCCGGAGTGAAGTGGCTCTGGACGTCGAAGACCAACGCCAGGCTGCTCGCCCAGAACGGCATGACCAGCTCCGACTACCTGGTCGCGCCGCAGAAGGATCCGCGCATCGGGGTGGACCGGGATGCCAAGGGCAACATCCTTGGTCCGGCCGCGCACGCGCCAAAGGACTATTCCGCCCTGTTCGCCTGATGGGCTGCTCCATGACGGGCCAGACCTGAACAGAGGATGGCCGACCCGATGTCCTTCAGCGCCACAGCCATCCCGGCTGCCACGGATGCGGACGAGCCGCTCGTCCGCATCCAGTCCGTGCACAAACACTACGGGGCGCTGCACGTGCTGAAGGGCATCGATCTCGACATCCGGCCCGGAGAGAAGGTCTCGATCATCGGCCCGAGCGGTTCGGGCAAGACGACGCTGCTCCGCTGCGTCAACTACCTCGAGCGGCCGACCCGCGGCCAAATCTTCATCAACGGCGAGTTGCTCGGCCAGAAGCAGGGGCGGCGCGGCTTCGTCGAGCTGGACGACCGCTCCCTGGCGCGGCAGCGCACCGGGATCGGCATGGTGTTCCAGCGCTTCAACCTGTTTCCGCACCTGACCGTGTCGCAGAATGTCGAGATCGGGCCGGTGAAGGTGTTGAAGGTGAGCCGGGCGGAGGCAAGAGAGCGGGCGATCGGGCTGCTCGGGAAGGTCGGTCTCGCCGAAAAGCGCGACGCGTATCCCGAGATGCTGTCCGGCGGCCAGCAGCAGCGGGTGGCCATCGCCCGCGCGCTGGCGATGCAACCGACGCTGATGCTGTTCGACGAGGCGACCTCCGCGCTCGATCCGGAACTCGTCGGCGAGGTACTCAACGTCATGGCGCAGCTCGCGGCCGACGGGATGACGATGATGATCGTCACCCATGAGATGCAGTTCGCCGAGGACGTGTCGGACCGCGTGATCTTCATGGACGGCGGCCAGATCGTCGAGCAGGGGCCGCCCTCCCGCCTGTTCGGCGCGCCCGAGCATCCGCGCACCCGCGGGTTTCTCCGGGCGGTCCTGCAAAAGCGGACGATGCCATGAGCGGCGGCGGGTGGGTGAGGGCCTACCACCTTCTCCCCGACTTTCTCGGCATGCTGTGGGCCGGCGCCGTGATGACCGTGATCGTCACCGCCGGCGGCTTCGTGTTCGCGATCGTCGTCGGTCTGCTGCTGGCGGCCCTCCGTACCGGGCGCTCGCGGCTGCTGCACAGCCTGATCTATGTCTATGTCGAGGTGTTCCGGGCGGTCCCGGTCCTGACGCAGCTTTTCATCATCTACTTCGGCCTCGGCGCAATCGGCATCCGGCTCAATCCGATCCCGTCGGCCGTCATCGGCTTCGGCCTGAACGGCGGTGCCTATCTGACGGAAGTCTTCCGGTCCGGGATCGAGTCGGTGAACCGCGGCCAGACCGAAGCCGCGCTTTCGATCGGCATGACGCGTACGAAGGCGCTGCTGTATATCGTGCTGCCGCAGGCGGTTCGGGTCGTGCTGCCTTCGATCGCCAATTTCGCCATCGGATTGCTGAAGGACACTTCGCTCGCCTCCGCCGTGGCGGCGCCGGAACTCAGCTTCAACGCGCATATGCTGGTCGACCGGACGTTCCTGAGCACGCAGATCTACCTGCTCGTCGCCGTTTTCTATCTGGCCATGAGCCTGCCGCTCTCCGCCGTTCTTCACCGGCTGGAACGCGGCGCCGCACGGAGCCGGCGCGCGTGATCTCCCCCCAGACGCTTGCCCTGATCAGGGAATGGCTGCCGCAACTGCTCGTCGCTGCCGGGCAGACCCTGCAGATGACCGTCTGGGCCTACGCGCTCGGGGCGGTCATGGGGCTGCTGATCGCCCTCGGGGGAATGTCCCGTCAGCGCTGGCTGTCCGGCCTGTGCCGCGTCTACATCGAGTTCATCCGTGGCACGCCGACGCTTATCCAGCTCTTTCTGATCTATTTCGGCCTGACCTCCGTCAACATCGTCATTCCCGGCTTCCAGGCCGCCGTGATCGCGCTGGGGGCGCATTATGCGGCCTATATGGCGGAGGTCTACCGCTCCGGCATCGTCGCCGTGGACAGCGGCCAGCGGGAGGCCGCCCAGGCGATCGGCATGCGACGCGGCCAGGCGATGGCATACGTGATCTTTCCCCAGGCAGTCCGGATCATCCTGCCGCCGATGACCAACTTCGCCATCTCCCTGTTGAAGGACACTTCGGTTGCGTCCCTGATCGCCGCGCCGGAACTGATGATGCGTGCCAACGACATCACCAGCGAGTACTACATGCCCATGCAGGTCTACCTGCTCAGCGGTGCAATGTATTTTGCCATGTCCTACCCGCTGTCGCTCGGCGTCCGCTATCTCGAACGCCGGTTCGGCCGGGGGCGCCAACTCAACCTCAACCTGGCGTAGCGCGGATGCTGGCGGCCTCCGTCGCGCGCCCGCACCCGCCGCCCCAGATCACCGGGAGACGTGCGACCGATGGCAGATGCAGATGAGACCCGAATGGCCGCGCTGCGGGCGTTGAGGGAGGCGGATCTTCCGGCGGCGAGCGCCCTGACCGGCAGCTTCCAATGGCCGCACCGGCCGGAGGACTGGGCCTTCATGCATGCGCTCGGGCAAGGGCTCGCGGTGGAGCGCGCCGGGAAGCTCGCGGCAACGGGACTGCTTGTGCCTTATGGCGAAGAAGCGGCTGCCCTGGGCATGGTGAGCGTTGCGCCCGAGCTGCAGGGCCAGGGGCTCGGGCGGGCCATGATGCAGGGTCTGCTGGACCTTGCCGGCTCGCGCGTGGTCGGCCTGTATGCGACGCAGGCTGGCGAGAAGCTCTATCGGCAACTCGGCTTCGCGACGCTCGGTGCGGCCTGCCAGTTTCAGGGCGCGACATTCACGACCACCTTGCAGCCGTTGCCGGACGGTGAACGGGTGCGCCCCACCGGCCGCAGCGATCGCGTTGCCATCGCCGCCCTGGACCGCGCGGCCACCGGCCTGGATCGGAGCATGCTGGTGAACGCCCTGCTCAAGACCGGGACTGCGGTGGTGCTAGACCGGGGCGGTGCGCCGGCCGGCTTTGCCGTCCTGCGCCGCTTCGGCCGAGGCCAGGTCATCGGTCCGGTAATGGCCGAGGATATGGTCGGCGCGAAGGCGCTGGTCAGCCATTTCCTGAACCTGACACCTGGGCAGTTCATCCGGGTGGACGTGGTGGAGGATAGCGGACTGGCCCCCTGGTTGGCGGCGCTTGGCCTGAGCGACGCCGGCCGGGTGCTGCACATGGTCCGTGGCGCGGCACCCGTCCCGACCGGGCCGGCGCGCCGCTTTGCGCTTGCCGGCCAGACATTCGGATAGGACCCGGCGCCCCCTCCTGCGCCATGCATCCGATCCCGCCTGCGGTGTCGCCCGGACGCGGGGATTGAGGGGGGTGAGGGGAGGCGGTACCCTGACCCACCAACCGGCTGGCGAAGGTGACCCATGCCTCCAGAGCGTCCGGACCCCTATGCCTGA
This sequence comes from Pseudomonadota bacterium, assembly GCA_021826485.1. Classification (GTDB taxonomy): domain Bacteria; phylum Pseudomonadota; class Alphaproteobacteria; order Acetobacterales; family Acetobacteraceae; genus JAFKFJ01. Next base: position 6,219 of record JAKAZX010000098.1, read on the forward strand.
CGGCCTTCCCAAACTCGACCGGATCGACCTGAAGATTCTTGCGTATCTGCAACAGCACGGCCGCGCCACCAACGTCGAACTGGCAGATGCGGTGGGCCTGTCCGCCAGCCCGTGCCTCGTGCGCATGCGGCGCCTGGAGAAGGCCGGCTACATCATCGGCTACGGCGCGCAGATCCAGTTGCAAAAGCTGGGCGACACGCTGACGGTCTTCACCGAGGTCACGCTGTCCGACCATCGCGCGCCGGATTTCGCGCGGTTCGAAGCGTGCGTCCGCAAGACGGACGAGATCATCGAGTGCCATCTGGTCAGCGGCGGCTATGACTATCTTCTGAAGTTCGTCACCCGCTCCGTCCAGCACTACCAGGACACGATGGAGCGCCTGCTGCAAATGAACATCGGCATCGAGAAATACTTCAGCTACATCGTGATCAAATCCGTCTTTGTAAAGCGCTTGTATCCTATCGAGAAGTATTTCGCGCAGGAGGAATGACCAGCTTTCACGATCCCGGCCACATGCGCTGCGCGCTTGACCAGCGGCGCATCGGCGGGGTCAGTGCAGATAATCCTGCACCCGGTAGTAGAGGCCGACGAACGGCATGAACCAGGGCGGTCCGAAATGGCCGGGGATCGCCGGCCAGGCTAGGCCGCGCAGCGGGTTCGCCGCCGCGTCGCCCGCCATCAGCGCCGCCATTTGCTGGCCCATATGCACGGACATCTGCGTGCCGTGACCGCTGTATCCCAGGGCGTAGAACAGCCCCTCGTGCTCGCCGGCCCGGGGCAGCCGGTCGGCGGTCAGATCGATGATGCCGCCCCAGCAATAGTCGATGCGCACCGCCCCGAGCTGCGGGAAGGCATCGCGCAGTCCGGCCTCCAGGATGCGGCCGCTCGTTCGGTCGGAGGTTGGGCTGGACAGGGCGAACCGGGCGCGGCCACCGAAGATCAGCCGGTTATCGGGCGCGAGGCGGAAATAATGACCGATATTCTTCGTCGTCGTGGCAGTGCGCCGCGTCGGCATGATCGTGTCCGCCTGATCCTGGCTGAGCGGCTCGGTGGCAACGATGAAACTGCCGACGGGGATGATCCTGCGACGAAAGAAGAAGAACGGGCCCGTCCGGCTCGGGCCGGTCGCGACCAGCACTTGCTTCGCGATGAGAGCGCCACGCCGGGTGATCACGCGGTGCGCCGCGCCGCCCAGGCGCTTCAGGGCGGTGACCGGCGCGTCCTCATAGATCCGCGCGCCGTGGCGCTGCGCGGCATTCGCCAAGCCCGCGCCGAAGCGGCCCACATGCATCTGCGCGCTCTTGCGGTACAGCAACCCGCCATGGAAGAGGTGGGAATTCACCTCCTCCCGAATGCGGGCTGCGGGGATGAGTTCGGTCTCGGGATCGATCTTGCCGTGCAGCAGGTCGAAGCCGCGGGCCATCTTTTCGTAGTGTCCCGGCTTGGCGGCGAGCTTGATCTTGCCGCTGCGGCGGAAGTCGCAGGCGATCTGCTCCTCGCCTGCGATCCGTTCCACCGTATCGACGGCAGCGTCGTACGCCTGATAGAGACGGCGGGCGCGATCCAGGCCGAGGCGCGCGGCAAGGTCGGCCACGTCCAGCGCGGTGCCGTTGTTGACCTGGCCGCCGTTGCGGCCCGACGCGCCCGCCATGACGCGCCCGGCTTCCAGCACCGCAACCGTCGCACCCCGACGGGCGAGGGCGAGGGCGGCCGACAGGCCGCTGAACCCGCCACCGATGACGGCCACGTCCACGCTGCCCTCGACCGGGCCCGGATCGGCGCCGGCAAAGGGCGTGGCCGTATCCTGCCAGTACGGGATCAGCTTCATGGAACGCCCCGCTCCGATCCTACAGGCCGAGCAGCGCTGGCAGGCCACCGATATCGGCGATCTCGTGATAGCCGTAGAAGGGGTTCGGTGGCTCGTGCCCGCGGTTCACCCACGCCTTGTTGCGGATGCCGAGATCATGCGCCGTCATCAGGTCATAACGGAAGGAGGAGGAAACATGCAGCAGTTCCTCCGGCCGGGCACCGAGCTGATCCATCATATATTCGAAGCCGCGCATCCGCGGTTTGTAGGACTGCGCCTCCTCGGCCGTGAACACGGCGTGGAACGGCACCTCGTACATCGCGACGTTGATGTGAATCTGCTCGTTCGCGGCGTTGGACAGGCCGACGAGCGGGTAATGCTTCGCGACACGCTTCAGTGCTTCGGGCACATCCGGATGCGGCCCCCAGGTCGGTATCGCGTCGTAGAAACGCTGGCCCTCGGCCTTGACGAACGCGAGGCCATGCTTGCGGCAAACGCGCTCCACGGCGTTCATGATGACATCCACATACGGTTTCCAGGCGCCGAGGATCTCGTCCAGCCGATAGGCGGTGAAATCCTTCACGAACTGGTCCATTCGGTCAGCCGGGACGCGATCGGCGTAAATCTCCCGGGCGAGTTCGCCCATCCGGAAGCGCGTGAGTGTGCCATAACAATCGAAGGTGATGAACTTCGGCCGGATCTGCGTCATGCGGATTGTTCTCAGGGCTGTGAGGTTGCGTCGCGATGGGCAATGTTAGGCGTCCGGGAGCGGCCGTCCGGGGTGTCCGGAGCGTGGCGGCGCGCAGATCCTGCCGAAGGTTGGTCAGCCAGCGGCAGAGTTTGCGGTATTCGCGACCACGGGGCCGCGCGTGCTCATGGCGGCCCCTTCGACGACCTCGGCCGGGTAGGGCGTAGCGTCCGTGCGGGCAGCGGAAATTCCTGGGCTGGATGAGGCGCAGGAGCATAAGCTCAATCTGACGGCCAGGCATTCCGGTGGGGGCGACGGCGGTGATCTGGCAGACCCGACGCGGGGCAAGCCGGCGTCAGATGCCGTGGCTTGCCGCCCTGCTGTCGCGCAAGCCTGCGAAGCTGGCCGCGGTGGCGCTGGCCAACAAGATCGCCCGCATCGCCTGGCGGCTGATGGCCGGCGGCGAAGCCTACGACATCACCCGCGCCAGCCGCGCCCCACAAGCCGGGGCGGCGGCGGCGGCGTGTCGGGATCGGCGCAACGCGTCCGTTGCGGCGGCACCGCCGCACCCACAGGCCGGACACATGGACGCAACGACCCGACGCACAAACATCCGCCCCCACCCTTGCAGGAACGGGGCCGTCCACACATGGATTGCTTCGGCTTCGCCTCGCAATGACGACGGCAAAGTATACGCTGCTGATCCAACGTGATGATTCTGGATGGACACCGAGCCTCCGTTGCTGAGCATCGCGTTGACCAATCCGATCTTCCAATCGCGGCAACCCCCAAATCGCTCGACCATCGTCACCGGGGACGTGACGATCCGGGATACGCTCCGATGCCGCTCGTCGAGCCTGGGTCGATCGCTGGCAGCACCGGGGCCGGACAGCGTGCACCCGATGCCCCAAGGCTAGGGGGACCGAGTCCGCCGGCGGGCAGGCGATGATTGACAAGGCGGGCATGCTGGCATCAAGTGCGCATGGAACGTATAATGTCGTAATATGGGAGGTGCGCATCCCGCGGGATGCGCGAACGGGTGATTTTGAACGGCAAATTGCCCTCCATCCGGACCGTCGCGGCTGTCGCCGGCGTCTCGACTGCGACGGTGTCCAACGTGCTGAATGCCCGCAGCAGCGTGGCGCCCGATCTGGCGGCCCGTGTGCGCGCCGCGGTTGCGGAAGTCGGATACATCGCCGATCTCGGCGCGGCGCGCTTGCGCTCCCGCCGCTCCAACATCGCCGGGCTGCTGGTGCCCGATCTGGCGAACTCGTTCTTCGGCGCGCTGGCCGCCAATCTCGAACATCTCGCGCGCCGGGACGGATATGATCTGCTGATCGTCTCGTCCGGCGACGATCTGCAGCAGGAAGCGGCGCGGCTGCGCGCGCTGCTGACATGGCGGCCGGCCGGCATCATCGTCGTGCCGTGCGAAGGCAGCCTGGCGGCGCGCGAACTGGCCGCGGCCACCGGGGTCAGGATCGTCGCCGCCGACCGGATTTCCGCCGACTCGCCGCTCGATTCGGTGGGCGTGGACAATCGTGCCGCGGCCGCGGAGGTGGCGCGCCATCTGCTGGCGACCGGCCGGCGGCATATTCTCGCCGTGGCGGCGAACGGGCTGATCAGCAACGTGAACGAACGCATCGCGGCGGCGGAGGCGGTGGCGCAGTCCGCCGGGGCGCGGCTGGAAGTGCTCCATGCCGGCTTCACCCTTGCCGAGAACCGCGCCGCGATCGCGCGGCGCCTTGCCGCCGGCCCGTGCCCGGATGCGCTGTTCACGCTCAACAATGTGGCGACGCTCGGTGCGCTGGGCGCGATCGGCGAAGCCGGGCTCGATGTGCCGGACGACATCGCGCTGGTCGGGTTCGACGATGCCGAGTGGATGGAAGTCGCCGCCCCGCCGATCACCGCCGTGCAGCAGCCGGTCGATCTGATCGGCCGCGCCGCCTGGGCGCAACTGATGGCGCGGCTGGCCGGCGATGCCGGGCCGCCGGTGGAGACGCGGCTGCAATGCACGCTGAAAATCCGCGCCTCGACGGCGCCGCGCCGCGCCTTGACAAGGAGCAACGGGAACCGCGAACGACACCGTGAGACGATCTGGCCGTCCTGACCGCGCTGCGCGCGGACGGACAACCGGCGGATGACCCATCCGTCGCGGAACAATGCGGTGCGGAGATGAAGCGATGACGCGTCTTGGAATGCATTTCAGCCTCTGGTCCGCCGCCTGGACGCGCGCGGCGGCGGAGGTCGCGGTACCGGAAGCGGCGCGCTACGGGCTGGAGGTCATCGAGATTCCGCTGCTGGCGCCGGAGACGATCGACATTCCCCATGCGCGCGACCTGCTGGCGGCGCACCGCATCGCGCCCTCCGCCTCGCTCTGCCTGCCGCCGGACCGGCTGGCGACGCGCGCCCCCGCCGCGGCGACCGAG
>JAKAZX010000099.1 GCA_021826485.1 Pseudomonadota bacterium
GGCCGTCGCGGCGGAGGTAGGACGACGAACTCGCCGGCGCGCTGCGCGCGCGCGTCGGCCGGCCATTCCGCATCGACCCCAGCAGTGATGCGCAGTCCCTGCGCATCCGCGTGCAACTGCCGGACGGCGTGCTGGACGTGCAGGCGCCGCGCAAGCGGCTTTATACCGGCACGGTCTATCTGTTCCTGGTCTGGGTGGTCGGCATCGCGCTGCTGCTGTTCGGCATCGCGGCGCTGTTCATGCGCAACCAGGTGCGCGCCATCCGCCGCCTCGCCGTCGCGGCGGAGGCGTTCGGCCTCGGCCGCGACCGCGAACCGATCAAGCCGGAGGGTGCGGTCGAGGTCCGCCAGGCCGCCACCGCCTTCAACCGCATGCAGGAACGGATTCGCCGCTTCCTCGCCCAGCGGACGGAGATGCTGGCCGGCGTGTCGCACGACCTGCGCACCCCGCTGACGCGGCTCAAGCTCGCGCTCGCCATGCTGCCGCCGGGCAGCGACGCCGCCGGCATGGGCGCCGATGTGGAGGAGATGGAGCGGCTGGTGGAAAGCTACCTCGCCTTCGCCCGCGGCGAGGGCACGGAACAGGCGCGCCCCACCAACCTTGCCGCAGTGCTGGAGGATGTCGCGGCCGGCGCCCGCCGCGCCGGCGCCGACGTGACGGTGGAGGCGCCACCCGCCCTGATCCTGCCGCTGCGGGCCGAGGCGGTGCGGCGGGCGCTGACCAATCTGGTGGACAACGCAAGGCGCCACGCCCGCCGCGTCGCCCTGGTTGCCCTGCGGCTGAACGAGCGCAGCGTGCTGGTCACGGTGGACGACGACGGCCCCGGCATTCCCGAAGCGCAGCGGGAAGACATGTTCCGCCCCTTCGCCTCCGGCGCGGCAGGCGGCACCGGGCTCGGCCTGACCATCGCGCGGGACATCGTGCGCGCGCATGGCGGCGATATCGTGCTGGAGGACAGCCCGCTCGGCGGCCTACGCGCCCGCGTCCGCCTGCCGGTGTGACCGCACCGGCCCCAGCGCCAGCACCACCGGCAGCCAGAGGATGTACCACATCGGGCTGGGTCCCTTGGTCACCTGGCTGAGGTCCGAGATGCCGGTCAGCAGCGTGTTCAGCAGCAGTGCGAGCAGCGTCCAGCGCGATGCCGCCGGCTGCGCCCGCCACGCCCCGCGCACCGCCAGCGCCAGCAGCGCCAGCAGCAGCACGAGCCCCACCGCGCCGCTGTAGAACAGCGTGGACAGGAACAGGTCGTGCGGGAAATTGTCGGTGGCGCGATCGAGCCGCGCCGACGGGCCGTAGCCGAACAGCGGGCGCGCCGCGATCTCCCGCAGCGCCAGCCGCCAGATGTCGAGCCGGCTGGACCAGCCGCGCTCCAACAGCCGCGCCCGCAGCGCGCCGACCAGCGCCGGCATCGCCGCCGCGGTGAGGGCGATCGCCGCCAGCCCAACCGCCGCCAGCGCTGCCAACCAGCGCGGGCGCGTGCCCAGTAGCAGCAGGCCGAGCGCGGCGAGCACCGCGATCAGCGGCCCGCGGCTGCCGGTCGCCACGATGAAGCCGAGGCCCAGCAGCGCCGCCGCGCCGTGGCGGAGCGGTTGTCGCCCTGCCAGCACGCGCGCCGCCGCCAGCAGCACGGCCATGCCGATCACCGCCGCGCCCAGGATCGGGTGGCGCGTTTCCGCCCAGCCGTTCATCCGCCCGTCGGGGAAGCCGCGCATCAGCGTCAGCGCGAAGCTGACCAGCACGTTCGCCGCCGCCGCCCCGATCAGCACCGAGACCAGCCGTTCCCGCGCCGCGCCGGGTGCGCCGAACCCGGCCCGGGCGACCAGGAAGAAAGCGAGCGTGTTCAGCCCGTTCCACACCCATAGCAGGTGCGGCCGCAGATCGCCGCCGGCCGCGTGGTCCCACAGCGTCGCCAGCGTGAACCAGCCGGTCAGCGCGATGCCGGCGAGGCTGCCGGCATCGGCCGGCCAGGGCGGCCGGCGGCGCTGCTGCCACAGGAACGGTGCCAGCACGCCGAGATAGAACAGCATCGACCAGGCCGGATTGGGCGCCACCAGCAGGCCGGCGCCGAGCACCAGCGTCAGCGGCATCGCCTGCCAGGGGCCGGTCATCCCGTCCACGGCAGCGCCTCCGGCGCCAGCCGGTCGAACAGGATATCGAGCAGCCGCGCTGCCACCGCCCGCTCGTTGAACAGCGCCAGATAGCGGGCGCGCCCCGCCGTCGCCATCGCCCGCCGCGCCGCCGGATCGGCGGTCAGAAGCTCGATCTGGCCGATCAGCTCGTCGAAGCTGGCGAAGAACGCCATCTCGGCGTCGGAGAACACCGTGTCGTAGCCGGTCGCGCGCTCCATCAGCACCACCAGCCCATTGCCGGCCAGTTGGGCGATGCGGTCGGAACTGTAGAGGAAATGATCCGGCCGGCGGCTGACGTTCAGGCCGATCGCGCAATCCTCCAGCGCCGCCTGATACGCGGCGCCCGTCAGGTGCGGCCGGCCGAGCAGCCCGCCGAGACAGGGCCTGAGCCGCGGCAGCCGCGCCAGGATCGCGCGGATGAACGCCTCCATGTCCCATTCCTGCCCGCAGATCAGCCGCAGCGGGCGGGACGGGTGGCCGCAGGCATAGAACAGGTCGTGCCCCGGATGCTCGGCGAGGTCCGCCCGGCCGCGCTCGATCGAGGCGTCCGCCGGGTTGGGCAGGAAGGCGACGCGCCGGCCGCCGGCGCGCAGGGCGTCCAGCGGCGCGCCGGCGGTGGACAGGAAGGTCGCGTCCACCACGGCGAACTTGCCGGCGATGCGGCGGACGTTGTCCGGCTCGAACAGCGGGTCCACGTTCCATTGGGCGACGCGGATGGCCGGCAGCGCCTCACGGATCCGCGCGATGGTGGGCGGCAGGATCACGTCGGCATGGCCGAGCAGCAGCACGTCCGGCCGGTGATGGCGACAGAATTCCAGCAAAGCGGCGTTGGCGGGCGTCACGCCCAGCTTGCGGCTGCCGAACGGCGCGCGCGCCCGGGCGATGTCGCGGTCGGAGAAATTCAGCACCAGATGGCCGTTGCGGATCAGCCCGTTGGAGAGCTTCACCGCCACGCCGTGCTGGAAGCCGGGGCGCAGCCCGAACGGGAAATGGCCGACATGAACGATGGTCAGCGCCCGGGTCGGCGCCGGCGCGGCTTGGCGTGGCACCCGCCGCTCCTACACGCGGAGTCCGGCGGCAACAAGGCGCGGCACGACGGGGTGGCCGTGCCGCGGGGCTGCCGCGCCGCCGGTCAGGCCGCCGGCTGGCGGGCGCGGGCGCGCAGGATGCGGCGCTTCAGCGTCAGCGCCTCTTCCGGCAGGCGGGAATTGGGCGTGCCGAGCAGGAACGCGTCGATGCCGCCGTTGCGCTCCACCGTCCGGATGGCGCGGGTGGACAGCCGCATGGTGACGATCAGCCCCAGCGCGTCGGACAGCAGCGAGGCCGATTGCAGGTTCGGCAGGAAGCGGCGACGGGTCCGGTTATTGGCGTGGCTGACGTTGTTGCCGGTCAGCACACCCTTGCCCGTGATCTGGCAGCGGCGCGACATGGGTTGGTCCTCGTGCAAGCGGATGCGCGCAGGGTCGCCCCCGCGCGCGGCATCGGAAGCGCGGCTTATCGCGGGGCCGGGCGGCCGCGTCAAGCGGCCGGCGTCTAGTCATCCTCCCGCAATTCCCCGGCGCGGACCGAGGCGATGGCGCTTTCCAGCACCTGCACGATGCCGGCATCGTCCATGTCGCGGGCCAGCATCTCCAGCGCGCCGCCGAGCAGGGCGGAGGCGATGGCCACCTCCCCCAGCTTCTGGCCGAGCATGTACTCGATCGCCTTGTCCACCACCGCGCCGGCGTGGCTCAACTCCGCCGGCGTTTCGGGGACGGGCCTGCGTGGTCCGCTCATCGGCTTCCTCCTCGGTGCGCGCGCACCCGTCGTCAGGCCGCCGCGGCCTGCGGCTCCTGCTGTTCGGCCTGCATCGCCCACATGCGCGCATAGACGCCGTCGCGCGCCAGCAATTCGGCGTGCGTGCCGCGCTCGGCGACGCGGCCTTCCACCAGCACCAGGATCTGGTCGGCATCGACCACGGTGGACAGGCGATGGGCGATGGTCAGCGTCGTGCGGTCGCGCGCCACCGCGCGCAGCGCCGTCTGGATGTCCTGCTCGGTGCGGGTGTCGAGCGCGCTCGTCGCCTCGTCCAGGATCAGCATGCGCGGGTCCTTCAGGATGGTCCGCGCGATCGCGACCCGCTGCTTCTCCCCGCCCGAGAGCTTCAACCCGCGCTCGCCGACCCGCGTGTCGTAGCCTTCCGGCAGGCGCAACACGAACTCATGCACCTGCGCCAGCCGCGCCGCGTGCTCGATCTCCTCGCGCGTCGCGTCCGGCCGGCCATAGGCGATGTTGTAGCGGATCGTGTCGTTGAACAGCACGGTGTCCTGCGGCACCACGCCGATGGCGCTGCGCAGGCTGGCCTGGGTGATGTCGCGCAGGTCGGTGCCGTCCAGCAGGATGCGCCCGCCGTTCACGTCGTAGAAGCGGAACAGCAACCGGCTGATCGTGGACTTGCCGGCGCCGGTGGGGCCGACGATCGCCAGCGACTTGCCGGCCGGCACGCGGAAGCTCAGCCCCTTCAGGATCGGCCGGTCGGCGCGGTAGCCGAACTGCACGTCCTCGAACACCAGTTCGCAGGCGCAGTCCGCGCCATGCACGCGCGGCAGCACGCGCGCGCTGGGCCGGTCGCGCACTTCCTGGTCCGCCCCCAGCAGGCGGAACATCTGCTCCATGTCGATCAGGCCCTGCTTGATCTCCCGGTACACGAAGCCGAGGAAGTTCAGCGGCTGATAGAGCTGCATCAGATAGGTGTTGGCCAGCACGAACTTGCCGACGGTCATCTTGCCGGCGGCGATCTCGTCGGCCGCCATCAGCATCACCAGCGCCAGCCCCACCGCGATGATCGCCGCCTGGCCCAGGTTGAGCATGTTCAGCGTCACCTGGCTGCGCACCGCGGCGCGCTCGTAGCGCGACAGCGCCTCGTCGTAACGGCGGACTTCGTGCGCCTCGTTGCCGAAATACTTCACCGTCTCGTAATTCAGCAGGCTGTCCAGCGCCTTGGTCTGCGCGTCGCTTTCCACCTCGTTCATCAGCCGGCGGAAGCGCACGCGCCAGTTGGTGAATCCGAGGGTAAAGCCGATGTACAGGCCGACGGCCACCAGCGTCAGCGCGGCATAGCGCCAGTCGAACAACCGCCAGAACATGAAGGCGACCAGCAGCACTTCCAGCAGCGTCGGCAGGATGTTGAACACCGCCAGCCGCAGCACATTCTCGATGCCCTTGGTGCCGCGGTCGATATTGCGGGAAACGCCGCCGGTCTGCCGGTCCAGGTGGAAGCGCAGCGACAGCCGGTGCAGATGCTCGAAGGTCTCGCGCGCCACCCGGCGCACCGCCCGCTGCTGCACCGCGGCGAACACCGCGTCCCGCAGTTCGCCGAACCCGGCCGAGGCGACCCGCAGCAGGCCGTAGCCGACGATCAGCGCCACCGGCACCGCCAGCATCCCGTGCGGCCCCTTCGGCGCGATCGCGTCCACCACGCGGCCGTAGATCACCGGCACGAACACTGTTGCCGCCTTGGCGGCGATCAGGAACAGGGCGGCGGCCACCACCCGCGCATGCGACCGGTAGTCGCCGCGCGGCCACAGATAGGGCAGCAGGGAACGGATGGTGGCCAGCGCCGAACGGGGCGCCGGCGAAGATGACACGGCGGACATGGGCGCCATGTGGCATGGCCCCGCCGCGTTTCAAACCACACCGCCGCACAGCCGCCGTGCTTGTGGCGCGCGCGCCGCCCCCCACATGCGCGGGGTGGAACGGCTGCTGCAACACGTTTCGGCATGCAACAATGCCCGCCTGCCCGGCGTGCGGCTGCGGCTGTGCGTCGGCAAGGCGATCATCGGCTATCTCCGGCCGGACCTTGCCGGCACGCTCGCCGCCTTCCCCGAACTCGGGCCGACCCCCGGCGGGCTGGCGCTGCGCGATCCGGCGGCGCTGCCCGACATCCTGCGCACCCTGGCCGATCAGGGAGCGTTCCGCTGGCGGGGGGAGGCGTTCGATGTCCGCGCCGAGCCGAACGGCCCGGTGTTGACCCAGGCCGACCGCGGCGCGCTGCCGCTGCTGGGACTGGTCTCGGTGGGCGTGCATGTCAACGGGCTGGTGCGGCGTAGCGACGGGCTGCATGTCTGGATCGGCCGGCGCGCGCCGGACAAGCATCTCGACCCCGACAAGCTCGATCATCTGGTCGCCGGCGGCGTCCCGGCCGGCCTGTCGCCGCAGGCGACGCTGGTGAAGGAAGCGGCGGAGGAAGCGGCGATTCCCGCCGAGCTGGCGGTGCGCGCGGTGCCGGTCGGCCGCATCGCCTATGCGATGGAGCGGCCGGAAGGGCTGCGGCGCGACCTGCTGCTCTGCTACGACCTCGACCTGCCGGAGGATTTCGTCCCCCGCCCCGCGGACGGCGAGGTCGCGGACTTCATGCTGTGGCCGGTCGCCCGCGTGCTGGAAACGGTGTCGGCGGGCGACACGTTCAAGTTCAACGTCAATCTGGTCCTGATCGACCTGTTCATCCGCCACGGCCTGATCGAGGACGCGGAGGCCGCGCGGCTGCGCGCGGCCCTGTCGCAGCCGGCGCGCGGCGCCCCGGGCACGCCGGCCCCGTAACCCGGCCGGGGGCCGGCGGAGGACAACCCGCCGGCAGGCCGGTCAGTTGGTCGGCGGCGCTGCCGCGATCGGGATTTCACGCGACTCGCCGGCGCCGGGCTGGTCGCCGAGGCCGGGCGGGGCGGCATCCCCCTCCTCCATCTCGCCATCCTGGTCGGCAGCACCGTCCGGCGTCACGCCGTCCTGCGCCTGCGGGCGGCGCGGCGGCTGGCCGTTCTGCTGCTGCTGCTGCGCCTGCGTCATCACGTTCAGGATGCGGAAGTAGTGCTCGGCGTGCTGGAAGTAGCTTTCCGCCATCACCCGGTCGCCGCCGCTGGTCGCATCGCGGCCGAGTTGCAGATACTTCTCGAACAACTGCTGCGCCGTGCCGCGAATGCGCAGGTCCGGACCGTTGCTGTCGAACACGTAGTTGCGATTGAGCGGGATGCCGCCGCCGTGATGGCGCATTCCCCCGCCGCCGCCACCGCCGCCACCCCCGCCCCCACCGCCGCCGCGATGGTTACGTCCGCGCATACGTTTCATATTCATGCGTGTGCCGATATGCCTTCCTGCTCGAAAAACCCGCCGCCCATTGGTCAGGCGGCGGGACGCGCCGCCTCGGCGCGTGACCCAGACACGGGGCGAAGGGGCCTTGGCACCACCGCTGCAACCCGCAACCGGGCCGTTCCGTTCCGTTGGCTTCTGCGCGGCGCCACCATCATCCGTTTGCCGCGGGTGCAGGCACTAAGCCCGCCGGCCGCCGGCGCGATCTGACGGAGGCATCCGGGACCGACCCTCGTCACGGGCGATCCCTGCCGCGCGCCGCGAAGCTAGCCCCCTTGGTCCGGGCCTGCCAAACGGTTTTTTCCGCCGCTCCCGCCCGCAGCACCATCGCCCGCGCAACCCCGCCCAGATCAGGCCGCAGGTCCGCGACCGAAAATCCCGCCGTGGTTGCAAGCCGGCCGACCGCATCCGCCTGTCCGGCGCCGAGTTCCAGGATGGCGATGCCCGCCGGGGCCAGCAGCGCCGGCAGGCCCGGCAGCAGCGCGCGGTAGGCATCCAGCCCGTCCGGCCCGCCATCGAGCGCGCTGCGCGGCTCGAACGCCGCCACTTCGGGCATCAGCCCGGCGATGTCGCCGCTCGGGATATAGGGCGGGTTGGACAGGATCAGGTCGAACCGGCCCGCGAGCGGCGCAACCCAGCTTCCCGCGGCGAAGGCCGCCCGCTCGGCCAGCCCGCAGGCCCGCGCATTGGCCGCTGCCAGCGCCGCCGCCGCCGGCGCGCGGTCCGTGCCGAGGCCCCAGGCGGCGGGAAACTCCGCCAGGGCTGCCAGCAGCAGCGCGCCGGTGCCGGTGCCGAGGTCGAGCACCCGCCGCACCGCCGCGCGGTCGGGGAACGCCGCCAGCGCCGCCTCGATCAGCGTCTCGCTGTCCGGGCGCGGGATCAGCGTGGCGGGCGACACCGCAAGGTCGAGCGTCCAGAACCCCTGCTGCCCGCGCAGCAGCGCCATCGGCTCGCGCGCGGCGCGGCGGGCGACCAGCGACTCGAACCGCGCCGGATCGGCGGACAGGCGCGCCAGCAGCCGCGCCTCCCGCGCCGGCGCTTCGATGCCGGCCGCCGCCAGCCGGGCGGCGGCGCGGCGCAGCGCCTCGGTCACTCGGCCGCGGCCGGCCGCCGCCGCGCCGGCAGCCGGCGGATCGCCAGCGCGGCCAGCAGCGGGGCGACGATGAAGCCGCCGAACAGCCAGGACGCGGCGCCGGCCGCCCCGCCCGGCAGCGCCATGCCGGCGAGGTTGGTTACCATGCCGCCCATCGCCGCGCCGATCGCGCCGCCGATCATCACCACCATGGTGATCGAACCGCCGGCCAGGTCGCGATCCGTCTCCCGCGCGAAGCCGAACACGCAGGCGCCCAGATGCGGCCAGGTCATGCCGATGCCCAGCCCGACCGCCAGCAGCCCGCCGCCGATGCCGAACAGGTCCGGCCCCGGCGGTCCGGCCAGCGGCATCAGCAGTCCCAGCGCCGCCAGCCCGGCGGCGAGCAGGGTCGGCCCCAGCGTCAGGGCGCCACGCGTTCCGGCATCGCCGGCGCCGGAGGTGGCGAGCGACCCGGCGGTCCAGCCCAGCGCCATCAGCGCCGTCAGGTAGCCCGCATGCAGCGGCCCCAGCCCGTGCAGCGTCTGCAGGAAATAGGGCACGAAAATCTCCGGCGTGGTGCCGGCCAGCAGCAGCACCATCGCCGCATAGGTGGCGGCGAGCGGGCTGGCGCGGCGGGTCGCGCCGGCCGGGAACAGCCGTGCCGTGCCCGCCGCCTCCCGCCGCGCGAACCAGGCGAAGCCGCCGATCGCCACGATCAGCCCCGCCGCATTGGCCGAGGCCGTCCCCACCGTGCTGCCCGCCGACACCGCCAGCACCGCGCCGGCCAGGAGCAGCAGGTTGCCCACGGGCACGCCGCCGCGCCGCGGCGGCGGCGGCAGGCGGCGGGGCAGCGCGGTCTCGACCAGCAGCAGCAGCACCGGCGCGGCGGCGGCGACCGTCCAGAACGCCATCCGCCACACGCCATAGGCGGCGAACACCCCGCCCACCGCCGGCCCCAGCAGCGTCGCGACCCCCCAGGCCACCGACACCACGCTCAGCGCCTGCGTCCACAGCGCCTCGGCGAACAGCGTGCGGACCATGGTAAAGGCGAGCGCCGACAGGGTGCCCGCGCCCAGCCCCTGCGCCATCCGCCCGGCCAGCAGCACGCCCATGTCCGGCGCCAGCGCGCAACCGACGCTGCCGAGCGCGAAGACCGCCAGCGCCGCGCGATAGGCGCCGCGCGCGCCGACCCGCTGCAACAGGCTGGCGCAGCCGGCACCGCCGAGCAGGGAGGCGACGATGTACAGCACCGTGCTCCAGGCGAACCAGCGCAACCCGCCGATATCGCGCACGATCGAGGGCAGGATGGTCGCGACGATGAAGGTGTTGAGCGCATGCAGCACCATGCTGCCGCCCACCACCGCGCTGCGCGCGGCATTGCCGCCGCGCAGCAGGTCCATCGCGCCGCCCCGCATCGCTCAGAACTCCACGCCCGGCTGCGCCTTCACCCCGGCGGCGAAATGGTGCTTCACCGCGGCCATGTCCGTCACCAGATCGGCCGCCGCGATCAGGCCGGGGCGGGCGTTGCGCCCGGTGACCACGACATGCAGCATCGGCGGGCGCGCCGCCAGGGCCGCCAGCACCGCCTGTTCCTCCAGGTAGTCGTAACGCAGCGCGATGTTCAACTCGTCCAGCACCAGCAGGCCGAGCGTCGGATCGGCCATCAGCGCGCGGGCGGTGTCGAAGGCGCGCCGCGCGGCGGCGATGTCGCGGACGCGGTCCTGCGTCTCCCACGTGAAACCCTCGCCGAGGGTATGCCAGACCACGCGGTCCCCGAACGCCGCCAGGGCGCGCCGCTCCCCGCTGTCCCAGGCGCCCTTGATGAACTGCACCACCCCGACCCGCCGGTCGTTGCCCAGCATGCGCAGCGCGAGGCCGAAGGCCGCCGTCGATTTGCCCTTGCCCGGCCCGGTATGGACGATCAGCAGCCCCTTCTCGATCGTCTTGGCCGCCACCTCGGCATCCTGCACCGCCTTGCGCTTCGCCATCTTCGCGCGGTGCCGCTCGGCCTCGTCGCTCATGCGCCATCGTCCTTTACCGTCATCGGCAGTCCCGCCACCATGAACAGGACCCGCCCCGCCCGCGCGGCGAGGTCCTGGTGCAGCCGCCCGGCCGCATCGCGGAACGCGCGTGCCAGCGCGTTGTCCGGCACGATGCCGAGTCCCACCTCGTTGCCGACCAGCACGGTCGGCGCCGGCCGCGCCGCGAGTGCCGCGACCAGCCCTGCCTGCGCCGCCGCCAGGTCGGCGCCGGCCAGCATCAGATTGCTCAGCCACAGCGTCAGGCAATCGACCAGCACCGGCTGCGCCCCGGCTTCCGCCAGCGCGCCGGGCAGATCGTGCGGCGCCTCGATCGTCTGCCAGCCCGGCCCGCGCGCGGCGCGGTGGGCGGCGATGCGCGCCGCCATCTCGGCATCCCCGGCCGCGGCGGTCGCCACATAGACCCAGGGGCCGGGCAGCGCGGTCACCAGCGCCTCCGCATGGCGGGACTTGCCGGAGCGGGCACCGCCGAGGACGAGCGTGAGCAGCGGAAAACCCCTTTTGACGCCGAAGCCGCGCCGGGCCTAATAGTCCTGTTCCGACGGTCCCTCCAGAGCCGGAGGGTGAAAAGGGAACGCGGTGCGGGGCGATGCGCCCTCAAGCCGCGGCTGCCCCCGCAACTGTGAGCGGAGAGCGGCCCGTCGCATGGCCACTGGGCAACGCACGCCCGGGAAGGCCGACGGGTCGTGCCGGATCCGCGAGCCAGGAGACCTGCCTTCGGAACCGACGATCCGTGCCGCCGGGCGGGGTG
>JAKAZX010000100.1 GCA_021826485.1 Pseudomonadota bacterium
GGCGGTCCGCTGGTGCCGGAGGTGAACAGCGCCCATTCCGTCGCGGCCCCGCCCGTCCACGGCGCGTCATCCGCCTGTATCGCAGCACCGCTGCCGACGATGACGGGAACGCCGGTATCGGCCAGTTCCGGCATCGGACGGTCCGTCAGCACGGCGTCGGCCTGCGCGGTCACGAGCGCGAGGCGCAGATGCGCCTCGGACAAATCCGGCGTGCACAGCACGATGCGCCGCGCGAGCCCGTCCAGTTCCAGCAGCGCGAGCGCGGTGGCGAGTTGGCTCGACAGGCGCAGCACGACACACGCATCGCGCAGCCGCTCGCGCTGCCCGTCCAGCACCGTGCTTGCCGACAGCGCCGCCAGATCGATCCGCGCCGCCTCATCCCGCAGGAACCTGCCCGCCCCCGCGGCAAAAGTGACATCCCGGAGGGGGACGTTCTCAGACACTGCCATTGGCTTGCCGTCCGCTCTGCCGGAAAGCCCGGCGCTCATGTGCCACGCTACTCGGCCCCGACGCCAAGCGCCGGCCGCCCCGCCCCGCTTGGTTGCCAGGCGACCGCCCGCGCCGATGTCAGCCCCTCGTCCATCGGCCGCCGCGGCTTGCGCGCGGCGATGTCGGCAAGCCAGTTCGCGTACAGGCCGACCGCCAGATCGCGCCAGCCATGCCCGAGATCGGCGAGACAGGCCGCCATCGGGAATTCGTCCATCAGCCCTGTCCGCCGCTCCCGCAGCGCCCGCGCGCGGAAGGTGTCGAGCAGCGCCGCCGTCGCCTCGGTGACGTAATTCTCCGGCGCGTCGGGATACGCCTCGCGCTCGCCGTTCAGATACTGCCTGATGTCGCGGCGGTATTCGCGCAGCAGCGTGGCCGCGTCGTATTCGGGATGGCCCTGGCAGAACAGGAACGGCGCGCCGTCGTCCTTGGCGAAGATGTCGGCACCCGCCCCCGCCGTGCGCGACAGGATGCGGTATCCCGCCGCGCGCAGCGCCGCTTCCGGCAGGTCGTTGTAGCGCGAGTGCGGCACCAGCCAGCGCCGGGGCAGCCCCCCCATCGCCGGATGCGCCGCCCGGGTGCGCGCGCAGGCGACGAGGCCGGACAGCTTGCGCGGGAACCGCTGCCGCACGACGCCGTCCAGATGGAACACCGCCGCGTGCGCCGCCAGGCACGACCAGATGGTCGGCACCGCCGCGCCGCGCGCCAGTTCGATCAGCCGCACCATCGCCGGCCAGTAAGACTCGTCGGGAAAGTGCGCGGCGCGCGGCGCCATGCCGCTGACGATCAACCCGTCCGGTGGCGCCGCTTCCAGCGCCGCGATGCTCTCGTAGCGCGGCGCCGCCGCATCCGGCAGGGTTCCGGCCGCCCAGGGATCGAGCGTGAAAAACCGCAATTCCACCGGCACATCGCGCACCGCCGCCGTCAGGATGGCGCGGAACTGCTGCTCGGTGTGCCGCCGCCCCTCGCCCGGCATGCTGTTGACCAGTCCGATGACAAGCGGCGGCAAGGCCATCGCGTCCATCGCATCTACTCCGCCGCGTCGGCGAGCACGCCGACCGCGTCCAGCGCCTGATCGAGATCGGCGATGATGTCGTCGGCATGTTCGATGCCGATGGACAGCCGGATCATCTCCGGCCGCACGCCGGCCTTTGCCTGCTCGGCGCGCGTCATCTGCCGGTGCGTGGTCGATGCCGGATGGCAGGCGAGCGACTTCGCATCGCCCAGATTGACCAGCCGCTTGACCAGCTTCAGCGCGTCGTAGAAGCGCACGGCCCCGTCGTAGCCGCCGCGCGCGCCGAACGTGAGCAGCGAGCACGCGCGCCCGCCGAGGTATTTCTGTGCCAGCGCATGGTACGGGCTATCCGGAAAGCCGACATAGTTCACCCAGTCCACGCGCGGATCGTCGCGCAGGAACTCGGCCACCTTCCTCGCGTTCTCGACATGCCGCTCGACGCGCAGGGCCACCGTCTCGATCCCTTGCAGCAGCAGGAAGGCGGACAGCGGCGACAGCACGGCGCCGGTCGTGCGCAGGAACACGCTGCGGCAGCGGGCGATATAGGCGGCGGCACCGAAATGCTCGGTATAGACAAGGCCGTGATAGGATTCGTCGGGCTCGCAGAACATCGGGAAGCGATCGGCGTGGCGCCGCCAGTCGAAGCGGCCGGAATCGACGACGGCGCCGCCCATCGTCGTGCCGTGCCCGCCCATGAACTTGGTCAGCGAATGCACCACGATGTCCGCGCCGTGCTCGATCGGCCGCAGCAGGATCGGCGTGGCGACGGTGTTATCGACGATCAGCGGCACGCCGTGCGCGTGCGCCACATCCGCCAGCGCCGCGATGTCGCACATGTTGCCGGCCGGGTTGCCGACACTCTCGCAATAGACCCCGCGGCTGTTGTCATCGAGCAGGGCCGCGATCGCATCCGCCCGATCGCTCGCGGCGAAGCGCACCTCGATGCCCTGGCGACGCAGATAGTGCGCGAACAGCGTGTGCGTGGTGCCATAGAGCTGCGGGACGGAGACGATGTTGCGCCCGGGCTCGACGAGGTTGGCGATGGCGTAGTGCATCGCCGCCTGGCCGGAGCCGACGACCATCGCCTCGATGCCGCCCTCGAGCTGCGCGACGCGCTTTTCCAGCACCACGTTTGTCGGGTTGCTGATGCGGCTGTAGCGATAGCCCTCGGCTTCCAGGTTGAACAGCGCCGCGCCATGTTCGGCGCTGTCGAAGGCGTAAGCCACGGTCTGGTAAATCGGCACGGCGACGGCATGCGTCGTCGGGTCGTCCACATACCCGCCGTGGATGGCAATGGTTTCCTGGCGGGCCTCCCGCTTTGCCTTGTCCACGCTGGTCCCCTCGATGTCCCGCTTTGCAAGAGTCGCCAGAGCAGGCGGTGCCCGCGCTCGCCAACGGGTTTCAGACTGAGGATATGGCTGCGAAATGTCAATGATTTAGTCATAGCACATTATCGCCCTACGAACGTGTTGTGGTAGAGCCATCCTTCCGGGCATGACCTGACATCAGGGGCATGCCGATGCCCCCGATCGCTGGAGACCGTACGGCGTGCATTTCCTGACCGACTTCGCCGACCAGGCTGTGATCCTGCCGCTGACAATCGCCGTGACCGTGAGCCTGCTGGTGCAGCGCTGGCGCCGGGGCGCCGCCGTCTGGCTGCTCGGCGTGACCGCCACGCTGGCCATCACGCTCGCGCTGAAGCTGGTCTTCCATGCCTGCTCGGAGACGTTCGGCCTGCCGTCCCTGCACACCCCCAGCGGCCATGCGGCGGCGGCGGCGGTGATCAGCGGCGGTCTGACCGGGCTGCTGAGCCGGCGCCGCACCGCGGCGGTGCTGATCTCGCTTGCGATCGTCACGCTGATCGGGCTGTCACGCCTGCTGCTGGGCGCGCACTCGCTGCCCGAGGTGGTGGTGGGCAGCCTCGTAGGCCTCGCCGGCGCGGCGGTGCTGCTCCGCCTCGCCGGCCCGCCGCCGCCCGGCTTCGACCTGCGCCGCACCGCCCTGGTCGCCGCCACCGTGCTCGTGCTGTTCCACGGCCTGCACATGCCGGCGGAGGCGCATATCCGCGCCTCCGCCTCGTTCCTCGCGCGCTATTTCGGCGTCTGCGTGCCGCCGGGCTGAGCCTTACCGCGCCGCCTCCAGTGCCGCGACGAGTTGGGCCACATCGGCTTCGCTGGTCGCGCCGTGCGTGACGCAGGCACGGATCACCGGCCCGCCCCCGAATGTCGCGACCGAGATCCAGGCGGCGCCGGACGCCAGGACCGAGCGGACGATGGCGGCAGGCTCGGCGGCACCCGCCGGGGGGCGCAGGCACAGCACCGCGAGCGGACTGTCGTTGACCACCTGCCAGCCCCGCGCCTGCATCTCCCTGCGCAGCAGCGCGGCGAGGGCCACGGCACGCTCGACATGCGCCGCGTACCCCGCCCAGCCGGCGGCGGCGAGCGAGAGGAACAGGCGCAACCCCAGGAACCGCCGCGACCATTGCACGCTCGTCACGTACGGATCGATGCCCGCGGCGTTCGAGGGCATGTAGCCGGTCGAGACCCGGAACGCCTCGGACAGCAGCGCCGGATGGCGGGTGAGGAACATGCCGCAGCCCATCGTCGTGGCGAACCATTTGTGCGCGTCGATGGTGACCGAGTCCGCCTCCGCGATCCCCGCGAGCAGCGGGCGCAGCCGGTCCGAGGCGATGGCGGCCCCGCCCCACGCGGCATCGACATGGCACCACAGCCCGGCCTGTCGCGCGATGGCCACGCAGGCGGGCAAGGGGTCGATCATGCCGGCCGCCGTGGTGCCGGCCGTCGCCGCCACCATCACCGGCACCGCGCCCGCGTTCCGGTCGGCGGCGATCGCCTCCGCCAGCGCATCCGTTCGCATCCGCCCCGCGCCATCGGTCGGCAGCAGCCGCACCGCGTCCCGCCCAATGCCGGCCTGATGCGCGATCTTCAGCCAGGCGAGGTGGGAATCGGCGGAGGCGTAAAGCATCGGCTGTCCCGCGAAGGCGCGCGCGCCGATGCGGCCGAAATCCGCGTGCGCCGCCGTCAGGGCGCAGATCAGCGCGGTGAAATTGGCTTCGGCACCGCCCGTGGTGAAATGCCCGCCGCTCCCCGTCGGCATGCCGGCGCGCGCGGCCACGGCACGGATCGTATGCGCTTCGATCGCCACCGCCGCGGGTGAGGTGGTGGCGCTGGCGAGCTGCGGATTGAAGGCGGCGGCGATCCGGTCCGCCAGTTGCGCGGGCAGCGTCGGGGCCGGATTGAACAGGCCGAAATAGCGCGGATGGGTGATCTGGGTGACGCCCTGCTCCAGCAGCCCGATCACCCACGGCAGCAGCGCCTCCAGCGGCCGCGGGGCGGTGAAATCGAACCCCTCCAGCGCCGCCCGCGCGCCGGCGAGGTCGAGCGTCGGCGCGACCGGAAGGCCGGCGAGACGCTCCGGCAGGCCGGCCAGCAGCTCCGTCGCCAGCGCCTCCCCATCCCGCCGCATGGCGGAGTTGGGAAACAACGCCGGATCCGGCGCGATCACATGATCGTCCATCACGCCCATCTCCTGTGCCTTTTGTGTTAAATTACTTTATGCGATCCAACTCCGCGACCACCACCTGGGTCGCGGCCGCTTTCGCGGGCACGGCGGTCGCGGCGGGATGTGTCCTGGTGCTGTCCGGCGCGGACGAGCACGGCACCGTGCTCGCCCTGAAGCTGACGGCGCGCCTCTCGTTCCTGCTGTTCTGGCCGGCATACGCCGGAGCAGGCCTCGCGTTGCTGTCGGGCATGGGCCTGCGGTCGCTGCAACGACACGGGCGCGATTTCGGTCTTGCCTTCGCCGCCGCGCAGACCGTCCACGCGGGGCTGGTTGCCTGGCTGTGCTGGATCGGGGCCCCGCCCGCGCGTGGCCTGTTCGTCATCTTCGGCCCGCCGCTCGTTCTTGTTTATGTCCTGGTGTTGTTTTCCATTCCGCGATTGCGCCAGGGGCTCGGCACGACGGGCTGGTGGCTGCTGCGCACGCTGGGAATGAACGCCATCGCGGCGGCGTTCGCCTTCGACTTTCTGCGCGCCCCCTTGTTCGACAGTACGCTGCATGCCGCCGAGTACGTGCCCTTTGCCACCCTGGCCCTGCTCGGCGCCGCCTGCCATCTCGCGGCCCTGCGGCCGCCAGACCGGCGCCGTGAAGGAACAGCGGGCTGATGGCTCCCCAATTCGTTTTGACTCCGATATTGACACCTGTCAACGGCGGCGGCCACGCGATCCTTGCCCGACGCGGCGCGTGTGCCCTACGGAAAAGGTCGTAGCCATGGGATTTTTCCGTAGATGGCCAATGATGCGCCACCTCCTGTCGTGGAAAGCCACGACGCCGCCGAGCTGATCGAGCATGACGCGCGCTTGCTGAGCGGTCAGCTCCATGCGCTGCGCCAGCGCCTGTTCCCGCCAGCGGCGCAAAAGGCGTTGCGATCATTTTCCGGCAGCGAAGCCGCCGCGTGGATCGGCATCAGCGACGCCTATCTGCGCCAGCGCGCGCTGGCCGGCGAGGTGCCCGATGCACCGAAAACACCCGGCGGGCGCCGGGTCTATACCCTGGAGCAGATCCACACCCTGCGGCGTGCCCTCAGCCGCGACGGCAGCCGTCCCTATGTGCCATGCCGGCAGGGCCGCGAGCATCTTCAGGTCATCGCCGTCACCAACTTCAAGGGCGGCTCCGGCAAGACCACCACGGCGGCGCACCTGGCCCAGTATCTGGCGTTGCGCGGCTTCCGCACGCTGGCCATCGACCTCGACCCGCAGGCCAGCCTGTCCGCGCTGTTCGGCTACCAGCCGGAAACCGATCTCGGCGCGGGGGAAACCCTGTATGGCGCCGTGCGCTACGAAGCGCCGCGCCCGCTTGGCGAGATCATTCGCCCGACCTATTTCGCCGGCCTCGACCTCGTGCCCGGCAATCTCGAATTGCAGGAATTCGAGCATGAAACCCCCCGCGCGCTCGGTCTGCCACGGCCGGCCGACGAGCCGTTGTTCTTCGCCCGCATCGCCACCGCGCTGACGGATGTGGCCGGCCGCTACGATGTGGTCGTCATCGACTGCCCGCCACAACTCGGCTTCCTCACCCTCTCGGCCCTGTGTGCCGCCACGGGGGTGCTGGTGACGGTGCATCCGCAGATGCTCGATGTCGCCTCGATGTCCCAGTTCCTGTTGATGACGGCGGACCTGCTCGGCGTCGTGCGGCGGGCGGGCGGGCGGTTGCATCTCGATTTCCTGCGCTACCTGGTGACCAGGTTCGAACCGCAGGATGGGCCTCAGGCGCAGGTCGTCGCCTTTCTGCGCACCTTGTTCGGCCCGCGCGTGCTGACCAACGCGATGCTGAAAAGCACCGCCATTTCCGACGCGGGCCTGACCAAGCAGACGCTGTACGAGGTCGGCCGCCAAGCGCTCGGGCGCGGCACCTATGCGCGGGCGCTCGAA
Source organism: Pseudomonadota bacterium (assembly GCA_021826485.1). GTDB lineage: Bacteria > Pseudomonadota > Alphaproteobacteria > Acetobacterales > Acetobacteraceae > JAFKFJ01. The sequence continues at coordinate 6,952 of JAKAZX010000100.1, forward strand.
GCGGCGAACGGCGTCAATCGCGAACTGGAACACCTGATCCGAACCGCATGGGGGCGAACGACATGAAGCGGCGCGACGTGGTGCAGGCGTTGCTGACCCCGACCGATCCCGCCCCGGCCGACCCGCCGCAGGTGCGTGTCGCTTCCGGCGCCGTGCGCGCGATGGGGCTGGAGATGGACCGCATCGCCGGTGACGCGCGCGACGCCGCCGCCCTGCGGGAGCGCATCGAGGCGGGTACGACGGTGCTCGACCTGCCGACGGAGCTGGTGGACCCATCCTTCGTCTCCGACCGGCTGGCCCGCGCCGAGGATGCCGATTTCCGCCGCTTGGTGGAGAGCATGGGCGAAAGCGGCCAGCAGGTTCCCATTCTGGTCCGGCCGCATCCGGGCGCGCCGGGCCGCTACCAGATCGCCTATGGCCACCGCCGCCGCGACGCCGCCGCCGAACTCGGCCGGCCGGTGCGGGCCATCGTGCGCACCTTGTCGGACGCGGAACTGGTGATTGCGCAAGGCAAGGAGAACAGCGAGCGGCGCAACCTGTCCTTCATCGAGCGGGCGCTGTTCGCGGCCGACCTGCAACGCCGCGGCTTCGACCGCGCCACATTGCACGGCGCACTCGGGGTGCAATCGGCGGAAATGACCCGGCTGCTGGCGGTGGCTGCTGCCGTGCCGCTCGATCTGGTGCGTCGCATCGGTCCGGCGCCACGTGCCGGTCGCTTGCGGTGGCTGACCCTCGCGCGCGAGTTGGACCAGCCGGGCGTCGCTGAAAGCCTCGCCGACCTGCTGGCGCAACCGGATGTGCGCAAACTGCCGAGCGACCGCCGCTTTGCCCTCGTGATCGATGCGCTGCGCGCGAGGCAACCGCCGGAGGCGGGCAAAACGCAGATTCTGACCGACTTCGATGGTGTGCCGATCGTGCGGATCGACCGCAGCGACGATGCGGTGCGCGTGACCTGCTTCGAGCGCAACGCCCCGGGTTTCGCCGATCTGCTGTTGCGCGACGTGGTCCAGGTGGTGAGCCGGTACCTGTCCGGCCATCGTTGAGACGCGATCGGTGTGGACTTTGGTGCGTGCGGCCGGAACCGGGCGCCTCACCAAAGTCCACAACCGGGCGATGCCGTGGACGTTGGTGAGCGGGGATCAGCGCAGGGCGATTTGCCGCGGCGCGACCGGCGGCCGGCTGGGTTTGAGCAGCACGCCTGTTTCCTGGATCTCCACATCGGCGGCCGGATAGACGGCGAGGGCGAGATTCAGCGTGTCACGCCATTTGTGCTTGAAATGGTGCAGGGCCTTGAAGCCGCCCCCGAACTGTCCCTTCAGCGCCTTCCAGGTGACGAGCTTTGGCGCGGTCAGGCTGTGCAGCCGGTAGGCCAGCCACAGATAGGCATCCAGCGCGGCCGGGTTGTTGTTGATGGCGCGGATCGCCGCCTCCTCCAGCGGCACCGGATGGCGGCGAAGCTGCTCGAAGAATCCTTCGGACAGTTTCGCGGTTTCCAGCGACAGCCGGCCCTGGCCTTCCTCGCCATCGTCGATGAACAGGGCGCGGTCCACGATCGACTGGTTGATCAGCCCCGTGGTCTTGCCCTGTAAGTGAAAGGTGAGTCGGCAGCGGCTGATGCGCTCGGCCTGCTCCTTCACCAGCATGCCGGTCCGCCCGCCGACCGAGACGCCGATACGCCGGAGCCAGTCCCGCAGCGACCCGCCAAGTTCGATTTCTCGTGAGCCGGTCTTGAGCGCCTCGGTTTGCAGATAGAGCAGGATCAGCCGCGCATGGCTGCCGAAGGGCACGCCGACCCATTCCAGCGGCCCATCGTCATGCGACGGCCGCCGCCCAGGCTCGACGACGAGCCGCACGCGATCGGCGGAGATTTCCCATGGCGCGTCGTCCGGCAGGCGGCGATGGGGCAGGGCGCATTGGGCCCAGCCGGAATAGACGAAACTGAAGGCGCCGTCCTCATCGCCCATGTAGAGCGACGCGGCTTCGACGATGTTACGGTCCAGCCCTGCTTCCAGGGCAGCGGCCTTGCCGTGGGCTTCAAGCAGACTGTGAACCGTGGCCATCCGGCGACCTGCTCCGGTTGCTGACGTGTGATATTCGCAAGAGCCGTCCACTCTGTCAGCGTGGACTTTGGTGAGGAGGCTATTTGGTACTAGTAGAGATTCTATTATTAGCTTGTTCACCAGGGTCCACGGGATGGATCGCCGCAACCCAGGGGCATCCTGAAAGCCGCGATCACCATAGTCCACGCCGGACGCACCAGGGTCCACACGGCGGCTGTGAATCCCGAACGGCGGGGCTCACCAAAATCCACACCGCAAATCCAGCCAGCGCGTGACCGTTGCGGAAATCATACAACCATCCGCATTGACCACTGTTTGCGATATCAATATCATTCTTCGGTAGATAGTGTCATCGTTAGGGCAGGGGCCGATCGCGAGCGCTGTTACGATCCCAGCCCGCCGCCCGGCTGGGTGGGAAATCGTGCCTTTATTGGTGGAACACCGGGATAACACCGTGGTCGATCAGGCAAGGGCAGGGGCGGTTGTCGAGTTGATGCCGCGCGGACAAGCGGCGGGGCGGCGGGAAGCAATGATGCGTCCGGTGTATGTCGGGCAGAATTTCGGGTGGTTGCACACCGCCGGCGCCGCGAGCGCGGGCGAGGTTGCCGTGCTCATCTGCCCGGGGCTCATCCGCGATCGGCTGGATGCGCATCATGGGCTGCGCTTGCTGGCCGATGCGCTGGCCCTGGCCGGCTATCCGGCGATGCGCTTCGACTACCCTGGCACCGGCGATGCCGCGGATGTGACCGGCGAGCCCTGGGCCGCGTGGCTCGACGGGCTGCACGCAACGCTCGATTGGCTGCGCTCGGCCACGGGGGCGCGGCGGGTGGTGCTGGTGGGGCTGCGCGTCGGCGCGACCCTGGCGACACTTGCCGCGGAGCGGCGGGACGATGTGGCCGCCCTTGCGCTGCTCGCGCCCGTGCTGCGCGGGCGATCCTATATCCAGCAGCTCCAGATCGAGGCGCGGTTGCAGCGCAACGAGACCTCCGCGACCGGTGCCGGGATCGAACTGCACGAGGTCTGCTTCGGCCAGGAGACGATCGAGCGTCTGACGCGGGTTGATCTGCGGCATGTGCGCCTGACGCCGGGGACGCGGGTGGGAATGTTCCTGCAGGCGCCCTCCAAGCCCGCCAGCGAGTGCGCCGAGGCCTGGGGCGGGCAGGGGAGCGAGGTTGCCGTGCTCGACTTCGAGGGCCTTGAGCCGCTGCTGCGCCACAACGACGCAGGCGAGGGCACGCCGCCCGACTTCGCCGCGCTGCTGTCGTGGTGTTGCCGCACGGTGCCCCCGCGGCCGGCGGCGAGGGTGATCGCGGAGCCATCGCCCGCGCCGGAACTTGCCGGACCTGGCTGGGTCGAGACGCCGCGCCTGTTCGGCGCGGGCTTGTTCGGCGTGCTGTGCGCGCCGGCGCGGCCGCACGGCGATCTGGCGGTGCTGATCTGCAACACCGGCCGCGATCCGCATTACGGGGTGGCGCGGTTCGGAGCCGAATTCGCGCGGCACCTCGCGACGCTGGGCGTGCCGACGCTGCGGTTCGATTTCGCCGGACTGGGCGACAGCCAGGGGCCGGCCGGCAAGGAAACCATTCTCTCCGCGATGTTGGATACGGATCGCGGCGCCGATATCAAGTCGGCGGTCGATCTGCTGGCGGGTCTTGGCTATCGCCGCATTGTCATGCAGGGAAATTGCTCCGGCGCCTATCATGCGCTGCGGGCGGCCGTGGACGAACCGCGCGTCACGGGTTTGCTGCTGCTCAATCTTCCTGTGTTCGAGTGGCAGGTCGGTGAGACACCGGATTTCATGCATCGCAAGACGATGAAGCCCAGCCACTACCTGGCGCGGCTTATCAGCCGCGAGGACTGGGTCAGGTTGCTGCGCGGGGGATTCGATCTGCGAGACATCGTCCGCGCGCAGGCCAAGCGCGCGTTCCAGCGCGGGCAGGGCATCGTGCTGCGTGCGGCCGAACGGCACGGCTGGATCCCGCCGCAGAGCGCGGGACGCCGCGCCCTGCGGCGGCTGGCGCTGCGCGGTGTGCGCACGCTGTTCCTGTTCGCCA
>JAKAZX010000101.1 GCA_021826485.1 Pseudomonadota bacterium
GCGGTCATCCCCGCCGGCGCCCGCCGCCGGCGCGCCGCACTGCCCCGGCGCGCGGCGGCGGTGCCGCCAGCGCCCCGATCGTCGCGACGATCTGCGCCACGTCCGGCCGCTCGCGCCGCCGGTGCCCCTCCAGCGCGCGGCGCATGGCCAGCACGTGCTCGGGCCGCGTGCCGCAGCAGCCGCCGATCACCCGTGCCCCGGCATCCAGTGCGAGGCGCGCGTAATCGGCCATGATCTCCGGCGTCCCGGAATAGGTGACGCCGCCGGCGCCGACCTGCGGGATGCCGCAATTGGCCTTGGCGATCACGGTCCTGTCCGGCGCCGTTTCGGTCATCGCCAGCACCGAGCACAGCAGGTCGGACGCGCCGACCCCGCAGTTGCAGCCGATGCCGTGGGCGTGCGGGGTGAACCCGCCGACCGTGCCGATCATCGCCTCGGGCGAAATGCCCATCATGGTGTTGCCGGCGGTGTCGAAGGAGGCGGTTACGGTATAGGGCATCCCCAGCCGGCCGGCCGCCGTCGCCGCCGCCCGCATCTCCTCCATCGCCGACATCGTCTCGATCCAGATCAGGTCGGCACCGCCCTGCTTCAGCCCTTCGATCTGTTCGGCGAACACGTCCACAGCGGCGTCCTCGGTCAGTTCACCGAGCGGCGCGAACAGGTCCCCCGTCGGCCCCACCGACCCCGCCACGATGACGCGCCGGCCGGCCGCATCGGCAACCGCGCGGGCATGCTGGGCGGCCAGCCGGTTCAGCTCCACGACCCGCCCCTGCGCCCCGTGCAGTGCCAGCCGCCGCGCATTGCCGCCGAAGCTGTTGGTCAGGATGATGTCCGCGCCCGCATCCACGAAGCCCTGGTGCAGGCGGCGGATGCGGTCGGGATGCTCGGCATTCCACATCTCCGGCGCGTCGCCGGACGTGAGTCCCATATCGAACAGATTGGTGCCGGTCGCGCCGTCCGCGAGCAGCCATTCGCGGCGGGTGCCGCGATCCCGAAAAAACTCGTCGATCATGTGAAATTCCGCGGTTATCCGCCTGGATAGCTTGGATCAGCAGTCTCGCCGGCATATAAAGGTTTGTCTATATGTTTTTCTGCTCTTGAGGAGACCGGCCGCCGCATGGCCCAGCGCATCGTGGTCTACTGGCGTGACATCCCGGCGCAGGTGATCGTGCGCCAGGGTCGCACGACCGAAAAGCGGGAGCTGCCCGAGCGCTTCATCCGGGCGGTGGACCGCGCCGCCATGCGCTCGGGGGCGCATGGCACGGATGCCTATCTGGCCGAATGGCGCCGCGGGGAGCCGACGCCCTGTGGCGACGACCTCGCCGCCGAGGCCGATGCGGCGCTGGCCGCGCTGGACGGAGAGTACGACCCCGCCCGCCTCGATGCACTGGTGAAGAACGGCGGGCGGGCGCCCTGATGGACCAGATGCCGCCGGAGGCGATCGCCTCCACCAAGGACGCGCTGGTGCTGTTCATGCCGAGCGGCCGGCGCGGGCGCTTCCCGATCGGCACCCCGCTGCTCGACGCCGCCCGCCAGCTCGGCGTCTATATCGAATCCGTCTGCGGCGGCCGCGGCCTGTGCGGACGCTGCCAGGTCGAGGTGGCGGAAGGCCAGTTCGCCAAGCACGCGATCGTCAGCCGGGCCGGCCATCTCGGCCCCGCCGAGGAAACCGAGGCGCCGTATCGCCGCCGCGGCATCCTCGGGGAATCCCGCCGCCTGTCCTGTTCCGCCCGCATCCTGGGCGATCTGGTGATCGACGTGCCGGCGGAATTCGCGGTCAACCGCCAGGTGGTCCGCAAGCGGGCGGAAACGCGCAGCATCGCGGCCGACCCCGCAACCCGGCTGATCACGGTCAGCGTGCCGCCCCCGGACATGGAACACCCGCTCGGCGATGCCGACCGGCTGATCGCGGCGATCGAGGGGACCGGCGAATGGCGCGGCGTCTGGCTCGACCCGCCGCTGTTGGCCGGCGTGCAGGCGGCGCTGCGCGCAGGCGACTGGACGGTGACGGCGGCGGTCCACCAGGACATCGCCCGGCCGCAGGTGATCGCCCTGTGGCCCGGCACGCAGCGCACCATTTTCGGCGTCGCCTTCGACATCGGCTCGACCACCATCGCCGGCCATCTGGTCGATCTGACGACCGGCCGGGCCGTCGCCTCGGCCGGCACGACCAATCCGCAGATCCGGTTCGGGGAAGACCTGATGAGCCGGATTTCCTACCTGATGATGAACCCCGACGACCGCACCGCCCTGACCGATGCGGTCCGCGGCGCCATCGCGACGTTGATCACCCGCCTCTGCTCCCAGGCCGAAGTGCCGGCCGAGGACGTGCTGGAGGCGGTGTTCGTCGGCAATCCGGTGATGCATCACCTGTTCCTCGGCATCGACCCGCAGGAACTGGGGCAGGCGCCGTTCGCGCTTGCCGTGTCAGGCGCCGTGCGGATGCCCGCGCGCGAGCTTGGCCTGCCCATCCACCCGGGCGGGCGGGTGTACATGCTCCCGTGCATCGCCGGGCATGTCGGCGCCGATGCGGCGGCGGTTGCCCTGGCCGAAGGACCGCAGCATCACGAGGAGATCACGCTGGTCGTCGATGTCGGCACCAATGCGGAAATCCTGCTGGGCAACCGGGATCGCGTGCTGGCGGCGAGTTCGCCGACCGGCCCCGCCTTCGAGGGCGCGCAGATCACCGCCGGCCAGCGCGCGGCGCCGGGCGCCATCGAGCGCGTGCGCATCGACCCGGCAACCCTGGAGCCGCGCATCAAGGTGATCGGCGTCGATGCCTGGTCGCACGAACCGGGCTTCGATGAGGGGGTGGAGAGTGTCGGCGTCACCGGCATCTGCGGTTCGGGCATCATCGAGGCGGTGGCCGAGATGTTCCTGGCCGGCATCGTCGGCGCGGACGGGCTGATCGACGCCGACCTTGCCGGGCGCAGCCCGCGCATCGTCAGCGACGGCCGCGTCGCCGCCTATCGGCTGTGGGACGGGGCGGTGCCGATCGCGGTCACCCAGACCGATATCCGCGCGATCCAGTTGGCCAAGGGCGCGCTCTATGCCGGCGCGCGGCTGCTGATGGACCGGCTGGGCGTGGACCAGATCGGCCGGATCAAGCTGGCCGGCGCGTTCGGCAGCTATATCGACCCGAAATACGCGATGGTGCTCGGCCTGATCCCGGACTGCCGGCTGGACCGGGTGAGCGCGATCGGCAATGCCGCCGGCACCGGCGCGCGCATGGCCCTGGTCAACCGCGCCCATCGCGCCGAGGTGGAAACGCTGGTGCGGCGGATCGAGAAGATCGAAACCGCGCTGGAAAGCCGCTTCCAGGAACACTTCGTCCACGCCATGGCGCTGCCCAACGGCCGCGAGGCGTTTCCCCATCTGGCGGCGGCCGTGACCCTGCCGGCGCGGAAGGAGGCTGCGGGCGGCAGGCGCGGCGGGCGCCGGCGCGGCGGATAGACGGCCCCGAAAAAGCGACGGCCCGCACGAGGCGGGCCGTCAGGTGGGTCAGTTGCCGGTCGCCGCGCTGAGCACGGCGCCCCAGCCGGGGCCGGGACTGGCCGTGACCACGGCCGCGGTGGTGAGAAGCAGGCGCAGAATGGTCCGCATGACACGATGCCTTGCAAGTGTGACCGGGGCGCACCCCGGTTCGTCGCCGCTGGATGTCGTGCGTGTCATCCGCCGCGGCAATCCCGGCCACCCCCAGCCGGGCGCGGGGCTGGTTTGCGGCTGGAATGGGGCAGCCGGCATGGCGGCATGAGTTTTTCCGTTGCGGCGCGCCGTTGACCGCGCCGGGCCGCCGGCCGCACCCTACCCGGTGGAAACCCCGCGCGAGCCGACCATGACCGACCCGAGCACCGAGGCCCCCCACGCCGCGCGCCGCGGCGGGCGCACCGCGCGCGGCGGCAGGCGGTCCGGGCCGATCGCGCAGAAGCCGTTCCGCCAGCCGCGCCGGCGCTTCCCCGCCATGTCCATCATCTCCGCCGACGAGCTGGAGGCGATCCACAATGCCTCGCTGTCGGTGCTGGAGGAGATCGGCATGGATTTCCTCAACGCCGAGGCGCGGGACATATTGAAATCCGCCGGCGCCGACCTGCGGCCGGACAGCCTGCGGGTGCGCTTCGACCGCGGGTTGATCGAGCGTGCGGTCGCCAACGCCCCCGCCGAGTTCACGCTGCACGCGCGCAACCCCGAACATGACGTGCGCTTCGGCGGCGACTGGCTGGCGTTCGCGCAGATGGCCTCGGCGCCGAACTGCTCGGACACCGATCGCGGCCGCCGCCCCGGCAGCCAGGAGGATTTCCGCAATCTCGTCCGGCTCGGCCAGAGCTTCAACATCCTGCACCTGACCGGCGGCTACCCGGTGGAGCCGGTCGATCTGCACGCCTCGGTGCGGCATCTCGACTGCCTCGCCGATTTCGTGCGGCTGACCGACAAGGCATTCCACGCTTATTCGCTCGGTCGCGGGCGCATCCTGGACGGCATCGAGATCGCCCGCATCGGCCGCGGCATCACCGCCGAGCAGCTCCTGCGCGAACCGAGCCTGCTTAGCATCATCAACTCCTCCTCCCCGCTGCGGCTGGACGACCCGATGCTGCAAGGCATGATCGAGATGTCGCGCCGCAATCAGGTCATCGTGATGACGCCGTTCACGCTGGCAGGCGCCATGGCGCCGGTGACGGTTGCCGGCGCGCTCGTGCAGCAGAACGCGGAGGCGCTGGCCGGCATCGCGTTCTGCCAGATCGTCCAGCCGGGATCGCCCGTCGTCTATGGCGGCTTCACCTCCAACGTGGACATGAAGTCGGGTGCGCCCGCCTTCGGAACGCCGGAATACATGAAGGCGCAGATCGTCGGCGGACAGCTCGCGCGACGCTACCACCTGCCCTATCGCACCTCGAATGTCTGCGCCGCCAACACGGTCGATGCCCAGGCGGCGTACGAGAGCGTGTTCTCCCTCTGGGGTGCCGCGATGGGCGGCGGCAATTTCATCAAGCACGCCGCCGGCTGGCTGGAGGGCGGGCTGACATGCAGCTTCGAGAAGACCATCGTGGACATCGATCTGCTCCAGATGGTCGCGGAATTCCTCGATCCGCTGACGATCGACGACGAATCGCTGGCGATGGAGGCGATGCGCGATGTCGGGCCGGGGGGGCATTATTTCGGCACCCCGCATACCCAGGCGCGCTACCGGGATGCCTTCTACGCCCCGATCATCTCCGACTGGCGCAATTTCGAGTCGTGGCAGGAAGCCGGCAGCCCGACTGCCATCGACAAGGCCAACCGCCTGTGGAAGGACGTGCTGGCCGCCTACGAGCCGCCACCGCTCGACCCGGCGGTGGCGGAGGAACTCGAAACCTTCGTCGCCCGGCGCAAGGAAGAAGGCGGCTTCAAGACGGATTTCTGACCGCGGCCAGCGCCCGCTCCACCCGGCGGGCGAATTGCGCCGGCTCGCGCGGTGCGTCCCCGTCCTGGATATGGGCAAGATCCAGCAACAGGGCTGCATCCTCGGCGAGATCGTCGCCCGCCGCCTGGCGCGCCGCCAGCGCCGCAATCGCAGGATGGCGCGGATTGATCTCCAGCACCGGCGGCGCCGTGACGCCGCCGCGCCCGGCCCGGCGCAGCAGCCGCTGCATCTGCAGATCGGGGCCGTTGCCGGCGGCCGCGAGCACCACCGCGCTGTCCACCAGCCGGTCGGTCGCGCGGACATCCGCCACCGCATCGCCGAGCGCCGATTTCAGCGCACTCGCGAGCGCCGCGACATCCGGCGCCGCATCCTGCGCCGCCTCCGGCTTCAGTTTCGCCAGGTCGGTCGCGCCCTGGGTGACGCTGCGGATCGGCTTGCCTTCGAACTCGGCCATCCGTTCCGGCCAGAACGCATCGATCGGATCGCCGAGCAGCAGCACTTCGATGCCGCGCGCCCTGAACCCTTCGAGCTGCGCGGAATCGCGCAGCGCCGCGACGCCGTCGCCGGCGAGGACGTAGATCGCCTCCTGCCCCTCCTTCATGCGCTCGACATACTCGGCGAGCGAGGTGAGCCCCTCGACGCCGGTCGAGGCGAAGCGCAGCAACGGTGCGATGTCCTTGCGGTGCTCGTGATCCTCCCACACGCCTTCCTTCAGGATCGCACCGAAATTGTCCCAGAATGCCGCATAGGCCGCGGCATCCTTGCTGCGGGTCTTCAGTTCCGTCAGCACGCGGTTGGTCACCGCCTTGCGGATGCGCGCGAGCACCGGCGTCGATTGCAGCATCTCGCGCGAGACGTTGAGCGGCAGATCCTCGGTATCGACGATGCCGCGCACGAAGCGCAGCCACGACGGCAGCAGTTCGGCCTCGTCGGTGATGAACATGCGCCGGACATGCAGCCGCACATGGCTGTGCCGGTCCTGTTCCAGCGGCTCGAACGGCTTGGCCGACGGGATGAACAAAAGCGCATGGAATTCCATCGCACCTTCGGCCCGCCAGTGCAGCGTCGCCCAGGGCGTGTCGAACATGGCGCCGAGATGGCGGTAGAATTCGGTATAGGATTTCTCTTCGACTTCGGATTTCAGCTTGCGCCACAGCGCGGTGCCCTCGTTGGCGGGGACATCCTTGCCGTCGCGCTCGATGGTCACCGGGATCGTGACGTGATCCGCCCATTTCCGCACCACCGTCTCGATGCGGTAGGCGTCGAGATATTCCTCCGCATCCGGGCTGAGGTGCAGGATCACGTCGCTGCCGGGTGCGGCACGCTGGGCCGGCGCGATGACGAACCCGCCGCGGCCGTCCGAGGACCAGCGCCACGCTTCCTCCGAGCCGGCGCGGCGGGATACGACTTCGACTTCCCGCGCTACCATGAAGGCGGAGTAGAAGCCGACGCCGAACTGGCCGATCAGGCTCGGCCGCTCCTCGGGCTTCGCCTGCACCAGCGATTCGCCGAACGCGCGCGTGCCGGAGCGCGCGATGGTGCCCAGATTGGCCACCATCTCCTCGCGCGTCATGCCGATGCCGTCGTCGGAGATCGTCAGCGTGCGGTCCCCGCGCGCCGGAACGATCCGCACCTTCGCGCCTTCCGGCAGCGCGAGAGCGGGATGGGTCAGCGCCTCGAACCTGCGGCGGTCGATCGCGTCGGCGGCATTCGCCACCAGTTCGCGCAGGAAAATCTCGCGCTCGGAGTAAAGTGAATGAACCACGAGGTCGAGCAGCCGCCCCACCTCCGCCCCGAACTCGTGCCGCTCGCCTTCCGTCCGCGCACCGTTCTCCGCCCCCGTCTCCGCCATCGTCCAACCCTCCTTGCGCGCGCCGATATGCGGGCCTGACGGCCGGAGTTCAATGGCTTGGCTGTGTCATCGACGCGGCCCTTGCATTCGGTCGCGCGACCCCCAACCATCGGGGCATGTTCGGATTCGCCCCCCGGGTGAAGGCCGTGCTCGGCCCCACCAATACGGGTAAGACCCATCTCGCGATCGAGCGCCTGCTGGCGCACGCGTCGGGCATCATCGGCTTCCCCCTCCGGCTGCTGGCGCGCGAGAACTACGACCGTATGGTCGCCCGCAAGGGTGTCCGGAACGTCGCGCTGATCACCGGGGAGGAGAAGATCATTCCCCCCGGGGCGCGCTGGTTCTCCTGCACGGTGGAGGCCATGCCGCTCGACCGCGATGCCGAGTTCGTCGCGGTGGACGAAATCCAGCTCTGCGCCGACCCGGATCGCGGCCACGTCTTCACCGACCGGCTGCTGCACGCGCGCGGGCTGGTGGAAACCATGTTCCTGGGTGCCGAGACGATCCGCCCGCTGCTCGCGCGCCTGGTGCCGCAGGCGGAGATCGAGACGCGGCCGCGGCTTTCGGAGCTTGTGCATGCCGGCCATGCCAAGCTGACGCGCCTGCCGCCGCGCTCCGCGGTGGTCGCGTTCAGTGCCGCCGAGGTCTATGCGATCGCGGAGCTGATCCGCCGCCGGCGCGGCGGTTGCGCCGTGGTGATGGGCCGGCTGTCCCCGCGCACCCGCAACGCCCAGGTCGCGCTGTATCAGGAGAAGGAGGTGGATTTCCTGGTCGCCACCGATGCGATCGGGATGGGGCTGAACATGGACGTGGACCATGTGGCGTTCGCCGGCCTGACCAAGTTCGACGGCCACCGGCCGCGGCGGCTGACCGCCGCGGAAGTGGCCCAGATCGCCGGCCGGGCCGGGCGCGGCATGCGCAACGGCACCTTCGGCACCACCGCCGACTGCCGCCCGCTGGACCCGGAGATCGCCGAGGCGGTCGAGGCGCACAGTTTCGAGCCGCTCGCGCAGCTCTGCTGGCGCAACAGCGCGCTCGATTTCGCCAGCGTCGATTCGCTGGTCGCCTCGCTGAACACGCCGCCGCCCGGGGCGGGGCTGGTGCGCGGCAACGAGGCGAGCGACCTGGAGACCCTGTCCGCCCTGGCGCGGGAGGAGGAGGTCCGCGCCCTCGCGCGCGGGCGGCAGCGCGTGCGCCTGCTGTGGGAGACGTGCCAGATCCCCGATTTCCGCAAGCTTGCGGACGACACGCATCTGCGCCTGTGCGCGCGGGTGTTCGGCCATGTCGCGCGGGACGGCGCCATCCCCGCGGACTGGATCGACGGGCAGATCGGTGCGCTCGCCCGCAGCGACGGCGACATCGATACGCTGATGCAGCGGCTGGCGGGGGTGCGGGTCTGGACCTACATCGCCGCCCGCGCCGACTGGGTGGCGGATGCGCCTGCCTGGCAGGCCCGGGCGCGGGAGGTGGAGGACCAGCTTTCCGACGCCCTGCACGAGCGGCTGACCAGCCGTTTCGTCGATCGACGGGCCGCGCTGCTGCTGCGCCGGCTGGAGGGTGGGGAGCGTGCCGACCTTCTCTCCGCCGTCACCCGCCGCGGCGAAGTGGTGGTGGAGGGGCATCCGGTCGGCCATGTCGAAGGCTTCGGCTTCCTGCCCGACCCGCTGACCGAGGGCGAGGAACGGCGGCTGGTGCTGCGCGCCGCCCGCCGCGCCCTGCGCGAGGAGATGCCGCACCGGGTCGCCCGGCTGGAAGCGGCGCCTGACACGGCGCTGGCCTGGCTGCCGAGCCAGCGCATCGCCTGGGAAGGGGCGCCGATCGGCCGCCTGCGCGCCGGCCCGACCGCCCTGCGCCCGCAGGTGGAGGTGATCGACAGCGAGTTCCTGGACGGCGCGCAGCGCGAGCGCATCCGGTCGCGGCTGCAACGCTATGTGGATGCCGACATCCGCACCACGCTCGCCCCCCTGTTCGCCGCGGCGGAGGCCGCCGGCCGCGATCCGGCGCTGCGCGGCCCGCTGCACCGGCTGGAGGAGGGGCTGGGCGTTGCCGCCGCGACCGAGGAGACGCGGGGGCCGGCACTGCGCAGCCGGCTGAAGGCCGTCGGCGTGCGCGCCGGCCGCCACGGCCTGTTCCTGCCGGGCCTGCTGCGTCCGCGGGCGGCGGCGCGGCGGGCCGCGCTGTGGGCGATCGGCCGCGGCATGACGCTGCCGTCGCTGCCCGCACCGGGCGTGATCGCCATGCCGCCGCCGGAGGACTGGCCGGAGGGATTCGCCGCCGCCTCCGGCTGGGTGGCCGCCGGCCCGATGCTGGTGCGCCTCGACATCGCCGAGCGGATCGCCGCCGAGCTGGCCTGGAGCAGCCGGCGCCGCCCGGTGCCGGTTCCCGGCGACCTCGCATCGCGGCTGTCGGTGCGGCTGGAGGTGCTGCCGGCGGTGCTGCGCGGTCTCGGGTTCCGGCTGCTGCCGGCCGGCACCCTGCCGGCCTCGGTGTTCGGTCCCCCCACCCCCGCCATGATGACCGCCGCCCGCCCGCGCCGCCCCGTGCCGGCCGCGCCGGCCCGTCCGGCCGCGCGGCACGAAGGCCCGTTCGCGGCGCTGGCGGCGCTGCGGCCATGAGCGATGCGGAGCGCGGGTGGCAGCGGCTGGATAGCTGGCTCTGGTGCGCCCGCTTCCTGCGCCAGCGGGAGGCCTGCGCCCGGCTCGCCGCCTCCGGCCTCGTGCGCATCAACCGCCAGCCGACCGACAAGCCGCACGCACGCCTGCGGCCGGGCGACGTGCTGACCGTGCCGGTGGCCGGCCGCGTGCGGGTGGTGGAGGTGCGGGCGCTGGCGCAGCGGCGCGGCGACGCGGCCAGTGCTGCGGTGCTGTACCGTGAGGTGCAGGAGCTTGCCGCAGCGCACAACGACCCTTGCGGGGCCGGTCATTCGGCGCCATACCCGCCCCCTTGACCCCGCCCGCCTGCACCAGGAGCCTGCGATGACCTACGTGGTCACCGAAAACTGCATTCGCTGCAAATACATGGATTGCGTCGAGGTCTGCCCGGTCGATTGCTTCTATGTCGGGGAGAACATGCTGGTGATCCATCCCGACGAGTGCATCGACTGCGGCGTCTGCGAGCCGGAATGCCCCGCGGAGGCGATCCTGCCGGACAGCGACGATCGCGCCGCCGCCTGGGCCGAGCTCAATCGCACCTATTCCGGCACCTGGCCGAACATCACCCGCAAGGGCGAGGCGCCGGCCGATGCCGACGAGTGGAAGGACAAGCCCGACAAGGGCAAGCTGTTCTCCCCCGAGCCCGGCACGCCCTGAGCCCGGCGTCCGCGGCAGCCCTGGCCGGTGTGGCGGGCTGCCGCGCTGGATGACGCGGGCCGCATTCTGTGATATGCATTGCAGCGGCCGCGGGGGTCGGCTCGGTCCGACCCGCGACCTGTCCCGCAGGGAAGCCCGGAGCAGGCGGCGCGTCGTCCGCGCGGCACGTGCCGCCGGGCCAGGGTGTGATGTGTTTCGAGGTGACGAGAGTTGGGCATGAAGGCGTCTGCCACCACCGAGCGCAAGGCCGACTCCCGCCCTGCCACCAAGCCGGCCGCCCCCGCCAAGCCGATCGCCCCGGCGAAGCCGGTCGCCAAACCGGCGCCGGTGGCCGCCAAGCCGGCACCGCGCAAGGCTGACACCCCCGCCGCGGCCGCGCCGCCGCGGGGCAGCGCGGCACCGGTGTC
>JAKAZX010000102.1 GCA_021826485.1 Pseudomonadota bacterium
CCGCCGCGCGATGGCCGAGCGCGCGCGGCGCATGATCGCCGCCTACCGCGTGCGCGCGCCCTCGCGGGAGGCGCCGATCGGCGTGCTGTCCGGCGGCAACGTGCAGCGCTGCGTGCTGGCGCGCGAGCTCGACGGGAACGTGCAGCTTCTGATCGTCGCCAATCCCTGCTTCGGGCTGGACGTGAAGGCGGTGGCGGAGGTGCGCGGGCGCATCATGGCGACGCGCAATGCCGGTGCCGCGGTGCTGCTGATCTCCGAGGATCTCGACGAGATCCTGGAACTCGCCGACCGCATCGTGGTGATGCATGCCGGAAGGATCGTCCATGAGGTGCCGGCGGCGGGGGCCGACGCGCAGGCGATCGGCGCGCACATGCTCGGCTCGCACTGAGCGGATGCCGGATCAGCCGCCACGCAGCGCCAGGTAGGGGGCGAGGGCGATCAGCACGGCGGCAAGCGCATAGGCAAGGGTGCGCGCCGGCAGGCGGCGGGCGATCTTCCAGCCGAGCACGACGCCGATCATCTGGGGAATGGCGATGAACACCGCCATCGGCCAATCGATGGCGCCGCCGAGCGCGTAGCCGGCCGTCCCGAGCGCCGAGCCGGCCACCGACTGCACCTGCGCCGCCGCCAGCGCGGACAGGACCGGCACTTTCAGCGCGATCAGCAACGGCACGCAGACCATCGGGCCACCCAGGCCGAACAGGCTGGCGAGCGTTGCGACCGCGATGCCCACCAGCGCGCACAGCGCGGGCGGCAGCGCGTGCGGTGGCGGCATGGCGGCGGCATGCCCCGCGCTGCGCTGCCGGTGCAACACCAGAATCCCGATCGCCGCCACGAAAGCGCCGAGCAGAATCCCGAAACCCTGCTTCGAGATATAGGCATTGACCATCATGCCGGCCAGCACGCCCGGCGGCGCGCTGGCCGCCAGGATCAGCGCGAGGCGCCGGGTCGCGCGATGGCGCAGCTCGCCGGAGCGGGCATAGGCGGCGGTGCCGACAATGCCGGTGCCGATATGGGTGACGATGGCGGTGCCGGCAACGGCGGCGGGCGGCATGGCGGTGAGCGCGAACAGGCCGATCGTCATCAGCACGCCGCCCGGACCGACGGCGGCGATGCCGATTCCGGCGGCCAGCGAGATCAGCAGCAGCTTCAGCAGCGCCGCCGGCCCCAGCGTGAACAGAACCGAACCGGCAAGCAAGGACATCGGCCATCGCCCAGTGGTGGAAGGGTGCCGTCGCGTCGGGCGCCGCTCAGAATCGCTCCACCCAGGGGCGCAGCTCGATTTCCCAGCTCCAGGCGCTGCGGTGCTGGTTCAGCACCTGCCAGTAGGTTTCCGCGATGGCATCGGGGTCCAGCGTGCTGTCCGGGGCGTCCGGCGGGTCCTTGCGGTGGTCGGCGCGGATGCCGCCGTCGATCACGAAATGCGCGACATGGATGCCCTGCGGCATCAGCTCGCGTGCCAGGCTCTGCGCCAGGCCGCGCAGCGCGAACTTGCCCATCGCGAACGGCGCCGACAGCGCGAACCCCTTCACGCCGGCGGTCGCGCCGGACAGCGCAATGGCGCCGGCACGCTGCGGCAGCATGCGCCGGGCCGCCTGCTGGGCGACCAGGAAGCCGCCGAAGGCGCTGATGCGCAGGCTGCGTTCCACCTCGGCGGGATCGAGTTCGGCGATCGGCCCGCGCACCCGCCCGCTGGCGTTATAGACGACGAGGTCGGGCGCTCCGTCGCGGTCGAGCGTGGCGAACAGCGCGGCGACCTGCGCCGGATCGCCGGCATCGCAGCCATGCGCCGTCGCGCCGGTCTCGGCGCACAGCGCGGCCAGCTTGCCGGGCGTGCGGGCGGCCAGCGCGACCGCGATGCCTTCGCGCGCGAAGCGGCGGGCGAGCGAGGCCGACAATCCCGCGCCGGCCCCCACGATCAGCGCGCGGCGGAAGGTCATCGCACGTGCTCCAGGACTGTCACGGTGCCGTCGGGGCTGCCGATCAGCGCCCGGTCCGCATGTTCCAGGAACAGGCCGGTTTCCACGACGCCGGCGATGCTGCCCAACTGGCGTTGCAGGGTGAACGGATCGCGGATCGGCGCGAAGCCGGCGCAGTCATAGATCACGTTGCCGCCGTCGGTGACGAACACGGTTTCCCCCTGCACGCGCCGCAGCACCGGCTGCCCGCCGAGATCAGCGAGGCGGCGGGCGGTGGCGGCATGGCCGAAGCGCACCACCTCCACCGGCAGCGGCGCATGCTGGCCCAGCCGGTCCACCAGCTTGCCCGCATCCGCGATCACCACGAAGCGCTGCGCCGCCTCGGCCACGATCTTCTCGCGCAGCAGCGCGCCGCCCAGGCCCTTGATCAGGCGCAGCGTGCCGCGCTCCACCTCGTCCGCCCCGTCGATCGCCAGCGCGATCGGCGCGGCATCCGGCTCGGCGAGCGTGATGCCGTGCGTCAGCGCCAGCGCGTCGGTTTCGGTGGAGGTCGGCACGCCGACCATGCGCAGCCCTTCCTCGCGCACCCGCCGGCCAAGGGCGGCGACCAGATGGCGCACCGTCGAGCCGCTGCCCAGCCCGACCACCATGCCGTTCTCCACCAGCCGTGCGGCCGCCTCGGCCGCCGCACGCTTGGCAAGATCGGCGTTGCTCATGCCTTGCGGCCCTGCTCGATATGTCCGCCGAAGCCGAGCCGCATGGCGGACAGCATCTTCTCGGCGAAGGTGTGGTCCTGGCGGGAGCGGAAGCGGGTGTAGAGCGCCGCCGACAGCACCTCCGCCGGCACCGCCTCCTCCACCGCCGCCTCGACCGTCCAGCGACCTTCGCCGCTGTCCTCGACGA
Organism: Pseudomonadota bacterium; assembly: GCA_021826485.1. Classification (GTDB taxonomy): domain Bacteria; phylum Pseudomonadota; class Alphaproteobacteria; order Acetobacterales; family Acetobacteraceae; genus JAFKFJ01. Next base: position 2,823 of record JAKAZX010000102.1, read on the forward strand.
AGCCGGAGAAGCGGGCGAGCTGCCCGTCATCCGCCAGCGCCGAGGCGGTGAGATCGAGCAGCCAGGAGGTGACGACGCTGCCGCGGCGCCAGACCTCGGCGATGTCGCCCATGTCGAGATCGAACCGCTCCGCCTCCGGCACCGCGGTCGCGGCTGCGCGGCTGCGCAGGATGTCGAACCCCTCCGCGATCGCCTGCATCATGCCGTATTCGATGCCGTTATGGATCATCTTGACGAAATGTCCGGACCCCACCGGGCCGGCATGGATATAGCCCTGCTCGGCCGCGCTGGGCGTGCCGGTGCGGCCGGGCGTGCGCGGAATATCGCCGACCCCCGGGGCGAGGGCGGCGAAGATCGGGTCCAGATGCGTGAACGCGTCCTGCGTCGCGCCGATCATCAGGCAATAGCCGCGCTCCAGCCCCCAGACGCCGCCGGAGGTACCGACATCGACATAGCGGATGCCCTTGGGCGCCAGTGCCGCGGCGCGGCGGATGTCGTCACGGAAATACGAATTGCCGCCGTCGATCACGATGTCGTCGCGCCCGAGCAGGCCGCCCAGGGTGTTCACCGTCTCCTCGGTGATTTTGCCGGCCGGCAGCATCACCCAGACGGCGCGCGGCGAGCCGCCGAGCTTGCCGACCAGATCGGCGAGCGAGCCGGCGGCGGCTGCGCCGTCCGCGGCGACCGCCTCGGCCGCCTTCGGGTTGGCGTCGAAGACCACGCATTCATGCCCGGCCCGCATCAGGCGGCGCGCAATGTTACCGCCCATCCGACCCAGGCCGACGATGCCGATCCGCATGGTCTCACTCCTCCCGCTGTCCTGCCAACATGGCACGCCGGACGCGCCATGCAACCGGGCCGGGCGGGCCGGAGGTCAGCGCGTCGGGCGCGGCGGGCTCTGCGTGTAGTCGTAGAAGCCGCGGCCGGTCTTGCGGCCCAGCCAGCCGGCTTCGACATATTTCACCAGCAGCGGGCAGGGGCGGTACTTGCTGTCCGACAGCCCCTCATACAGCACCTGCATGATCGACAGGCAGGTATCGAGGCCGATGAAATCCGCCAGTTCCAGCGGCCCCATCGGATGGTTGGCGCCGAGCCGCATGGCGCTGTCGATCGCCGAGATCGAGCCGACGCCTTCATACAGCGCGTAGACCGCCTCGTTGATCATCGGCACGAGGATGCGGTTGACGATGAAGGCGGGGAAATCCTCCGACACCGCGGTGATCTTGTGCAGCCGCAGCGCCAGCGCCTGGGTCGCCTGGAAGGTCGGCTCATCGGTCGCGATGCCGCGGATCACCTCCACCAGCTTCATCACCGGCACCGGATTCATGAAGTGCATGCCGATGAATTTTTCCGGCCGGTCGGTCGATGCGCCGAGCCGCGTGATGCTGATGGAGGAAGTATTGCTGGCCAGCATGCAGGACGGCTTCAGGTGGGGCGTCAGCGCCTTGTAGATCGCGCGCTTCACGTCTTCCTTTTCGGTCGCCGCCTCGATCACCATGTCGCAATCGCCGCACGCGGCGTAGTCGGACGCGGTGGTGATCCGCGCCAGTGCCGCCGCCTTCTCCTCGGCAGTGATCGCGTTGCGATGGAGCTGGCGGTCCATGTTGCGCGCGACGGTCGCCACGGCGCGCTCCAGCGCATCGGGCTTCACGTCCACCAGGACCACCGGCATTCCGGCCAGGGCGCACACATGCGCGATGCCGTTGCCCATCTGCCCGGCGCCGACCACGCCGATGCTGGCGATCGACGGCGTCTCCTGCAACAGCCTGGGGGCGACCGCCTCCGGCTTGACTTCGACGTTCATGTCTGCGTGCGCTCCAACTCCGCCGCCAGCTCGGGCAGCGCGGTGAACAGGTCAGCCACCAGGCCGTAATCGGCGACCTGGAAGATGGGCGCTTCCTCGTCCTTGTTGATCGCCACGATCACCTTGCTGTCCTTCATGCCGGCAAGGTGCTGGATGGCGCCGGAGATTCCGACGGCGACATACAGGTCCGGGGCGACGATCTTGCCGGTCTGCCCGACCTGATAGTCGTTGGGCACGAAACCGGCATCCACGGCGGCACGCGAGGCGCCGACGGCGGCGCCCAGCTTGTCGGCGATCGGCTCGATCAGCTTGAAGTTCTCGCCGTTCTGCATGCCGCGCCCACCGGAGATGACGACCCGCGCGGCCGTCAGTTCCGGCCGCTCGCTGCGCGACAGCTCCGCCGAGACGAAGCGCGACAGGTCCGGTGACGCTGCCGGCGGCACGGTCTCGATCGGCGCGCTGCCGCCCTCGGCCGGCACCGGATCGAAGCTCGCGGCGCGCACGGTGATGACCTTCTTCGCATCGCTGCTGGCGACGGTGGCCAGTGCGTTGCCGGCATAGATTGGCCGGACGAAGGTGTCGGCGTCGATCACCTCGGCGATGTCGCTGATCGGCTGCGCGTCCAGCATGGCCGCGACGCGCGGCATCACGTTCTTGCCGGACGCGGTGGCGGCGGCAAGCAAGTGCGAATAGGCCGGTGCCAGCGCCACCAACAGTGCCGCCAGCGGCTCCGCCAGCGCGTGGCCATAGGCAGGGGCCTCGGCCAGCAGCACCTTGGCCACGCCCGGCAGCTTCGCCGCCGCCTCGGCCGCCGCGCGGGCCTGGTCGCCGGCCACCAGCACATGCACCTCGCCCAGCTTCAGCGCCGCGGCGACCGCGGAGCGGGCGGGCTGCTTGATGCCGGTGGCGTCGTGGTCGAGCAGAACGAGAGCGGTCATGGCGTCAGATCACCTTCGCTTCGGTCTTCAGCTTGGCCACGAGTTCGGCGACCGAGGCGACCTTCGCCCCCGCCTTGCGGCGCGGCGGCTCCGTCACCTTCACGGTGCGCAGGCGCGGCGCCGGATCGACGCCGAGATCGGCCGGCTTCACGGTCTCGATCGGCTTCTTCCGCGCCTTCATGATGTTGGGCAGGCTGGCATAGCGCGGCTCGTTCAGCCGCAGGTCGGTGGTGACGATGACGGGCAGCGTCAGCGCCACCGTTTCCAGCCCGCCATCCACCTCGCGCGTCACCGTGGCCGTGTCGCCCTCGATCACCAGCTTGGAGGCGAAGGTGCCCTGCGACCAGCCGAGCAGCGCGGCCAGCATCTGGCCGGTCGCGTTCATGTCGTCGTCGATCGCCTGCTTGCCCAGGATCATCAGCCGCGGCTGCTCGCGCTCGGCCAGCGCCTTCAGCAGCTTGGCGACCGCGAGCGGCTGCAGTTCCACCTCGGTCTCGACCAGGATGCCGCGGTCGGCGCCCATCGCCAGCGCCGTGCGGATGGTCTCGGCACAGGCGGCGATGCCCAGGGAAACCGCAACGATCTCGGTAACGATGCCCTTTTCCTTCAGGCGGATCGCTTCCTCGACCGCGATCTCGTCGAAGGGGTTCATGGACATCTTCACCCCGGCGGTCTCGACCCCCGAGCCGTCCGATTTCACCCGGACCTTGACGTTGTAATCGACGACCCGCTTGACGGGGACCAGCACCTTCATGGCGTTCCGAGGCTTCTCCCTGGGGGACAGGCGGCGAGGGCGCCCTTCGCACCTGCAATAAGGCCGCGGAAATTAGGTCGGCCGCAATCGCGCTGTCAAACGGGGGGCGAAATCAGGACCGCAGCAGCGACAGCAGCAGCATGAACAGCACCAGTGCCACGGCCTGAAGAACGATGCGCCAGCGCATCAGCCGGTTGGACCGCGCCGGGTCCCCGCGTGCGATGCCCAGCACCCCCGCCAGCAACACGCCGACGGTGGCCAGCATGGCCGCGCCGACCAGGATGGTGAGCAGGGTGATCATCCGCCTTCAATAGGGCGCGGCCGGCGGTTTGCCATCCCCGCCGCTCGCAAATGGTTGACAGCGGCAGTCCGGGCGTGATCCGCCTGCGGTCATGCTGCGCACTTTGCCCGCGATCCTGTTCGCCCTCCTGCTGCTCATGGCGGCTGCCCGGGCCGATTCGCCGCTCGGCGCGCCGGATGCGCCGCCAGTCCCGGCGACGATGTCCGCGGCGGAGGCGCGGAAGGTGCTGGACGTGCTGCGCGATGAGGGCAAGCGCGCCCAGGTCATCAGCGTGCTGGAGGCGATCGCCAAGACGGCCCCCGCCGTGGCGGCGGCCCCGGTACCGGGAGCGGCCCCGGCGGCGCCGGTCCCTGCCAAGGCGGTGGCTCCCGCCCCCGCCGCCGCACCGGCCGCCGCCCCGGCGAAGGCCGGGGAGCTGCCGATCCCGCTGGCGCCCAACAGCCTGGGGGCAGAGATCCTGGTCGGCGCGTCGGAGCGGCTGACCAAGCTCACCGCCTCGATGATGAGTGCGACGCGGGTGGTGACCGACTTCCCCCTGATCACCCGCTGGATCGGCCACCTGATCCGCAATCCAGAGGCGCGGGACCAGGTGCTGGCGGCGGCGTGGCGGCTGGTGGTCGTCATGGCGGTGTCGGTGGCGGCGGAGCGGCTGTCGGTGCGGTTGACCCGCCCGATGGTGCTGCATCTGGCCGTCCGCGCGCCCGATCCGCCGCCGCGCCGGCGCAACCGCGGCGAGGCGGTCGCCGCCGACTCGCCGGCCGCGCGGGCGCGCCGCCGCGGCTCGCTTCTGCTGCTGCTGCGGCGGCTGCCGTTCGTGCTCGGGCGGCTCGCGCTCGATCTGCTGCCGCTGCTGGTGCTGGCGGCGGCCGGCTATGCGGTGCTGTCCACGCCGCTCGGCGACCGGCCGACGGCGCGGCTGGTGATCCTGGCGGTGCTGAACGCATACCTGCTCACCCGTTTCGTCGTGGTGCTGACGCGGGTGCTGCTGGCGCCGTTCACGCCGCGGCTGCGGCTGGTGCCGCTGTCGGACGATGCCGCCGGCTACCTGACGCGCTGGGTGCGCCGGATCGCCATCATCGCGATCTTCGGCTACGCCGCGACCGAGGTCGGGCTGCTGTTCGGCCTGTATCGCGTCGCGCACGACGCACTGCTGAAGCTGGTCGTGCTGGCGGTGCATCTGTGCCTCGTCATCATGGTGATGCAGAAGCGCCGGCGCGTCGCCGAGCTGATCCGCGGGCGGCGCGATGCGCCGGGCGCGATGGCAATGCTGCGCCAGCGGCTGGCGGCGGTGTGGCATATCATCGCCATCTTCTACATCGTGGCGCTGTGGCTGGTCTGGGCGTTCGAGGTGCCGGACGGGTTCGGCCGGCTGATCCGCATCTTCATCGCCGCGGTGGTGATCGGAACGCTGGCGCGGCTGGTCAACCTGTCCGCGGTCAGCGCGCTGGATCGGATAATGCGCGAGGATTCGGACTTCGTCTCGCGCTACCCGCGGCTCAGCACCAGCGCGCGGCGCTACCACCTGGCGGCGCGCGCGACGGTCAGCGGCGTGATCACGGCGATCGCTGCGATCGTGCTGTTCGAGGCCTGGGGCCTGAACAGCTTCGCCTGGTTTGCCACCGGCGCGCTGGGGGACCGGGTGGTCTCCGCCCTGATCAGCATCGGGCTGACTCTGATCGCCTCCGTGATCGTCTGGGAACTCGCCAACGGCGTCATGCAGCACCGGCTGGCGCGCACCTCCCGCGACGGGCAGGCGGCGCGCATCCGCACGCTGCTGCCGATGATGCGCACTGCGCTGCTGGTCGCCATCGTGATCGTCGCCGGGCTGATCGTGCTGAGCGACATCGGCGTCAACATCGCCCCGCTGCTGGCCGGCGCCGGGGTGATCGGCATCGCCATCGGCTTCGGCTCGCAGAAACTGGTGCAGGACCTGATCACCGGCATCTTCCTGCTGTTCGAAAACGCGATGCAGGTCGGCGACTGGGTGACGGTGTCGGGCCTGTCCGGCACGGTCGAGCATCTGTCGATCCGCACCATCCGGCTGCGCGCCGGGGACGGCTCCGTCCACATCATCCCGTTCAGCTCGGTGACCAGCGTCACCAACGTCAACCGCGGCATCGGCAACGCGAGCGTGAGCGTCAGCATCGCCTATGAGGAGGATGTCGATCGCGTCTGCACGGTGCTGGCCGAGATCGCCACCGCCATGCATGGAGAGCCGCGCTTCGCCACCGGCATGGTCAGCGAATTGCAGCTCTGGGGCGTGGACAAGGTGGAGGCGGGCGGCGTCACCATCGTCGGGCAGATCGTCTGCACCGATGCCGCCCGCTGGCCGGTGCAGCGGGAGTTCAATCGCCGCATGCGCCAGCGGTTCGCCGAACTGGGCATCCGCCTCGCCATGCCGGTGCAGCGCAACCTGCTCGACCCGGTGCCACTGCAGGGCGCGGCACCGCAGGAAGCGGCGACCCCGGCGGGCGCGGGCTGACGGCGGCGCTCAGCGCCGCTGCGGGCCGGCTTCCAGCAAGGCGAGGTTCTGCTGGGCGAGATCGGCGGCCTGGCTGTCCGGGGCGAGCGCCACGGCGCGTTCCCAGTCGGCGCGCGCGCCCGGCCGGTCGTTGCCGCGCTGGCGCAGGATGCCGCGTTCCAGCAGCGCCTCCGCATCCTCGGGGTCGAGGGCGAGGGCGCGGTCCACGTCCGCGCGCGCCGCCGCGATGCGGTCGAGATGCCGGTAGGCGGAGCCGCGCAGCACCAGCGCGTCGGCGCGCTTCGGGTCGCTGTCGAGCGCGCGGCCGAGGTCGTCGGCCGCGTCCTGCCAGCGCTCCAGCGCCTCGGCGGCGAGCGCCCGGTCGATCCGCAGGTCGGGGCTGTCGGGCGCCAGCGCCACCGCCTGGGTCGCGGCGGCGAAGGCGCGGTCGGCGGCACCGGCCATCAGCCAGGCCTGCGACGCCTGGTCGAACACCACCGCCCGCGCGGCGCCGGGGGCGGCGCTGCCGCCGGCGATGCGTTCCAGCAGCAGCGCCCCATCCTCCGGGTCGCCGAGCGCGATCCGTGCCAGCGCGAGGCAATGGTCCGCCCCGGCGCCGCCGCCGGCGGTCGCCCAGGTCTCGGCGAAGCCCTGCGCCCCCTCCGGGTCCTGCGGCAGCAGGGCGAGGCAGTGTTCATACTGTTCGCCCTGCGCCACCCGCGGCGGCACCGGCGGGATGGGCAATGTCTCCGGCTCATCCGGGGCGGGGGCGGGGGCGTGCCAGCGCCACCATGCCGCGCTGCCGCCGCCGGCCAGCAGCGCCACCGCCAGGCCGCCGGCGATCAGGGGGCGCGTCCGCATGGCGGAAAGTGTAGTCTGCCGCAGTGCGGCACGGCAATGACGGCATGGACACGCAACGGCTGCTGATCTTCGGGCTCGGCTATACCGGCGCCGCGGTGGCACGGGCGGCGCTGGCGGCCGGCTTCGCCGTCACCGCCACGACGCGCGGCGGGGCGGCGGTGCCGGCCGGCGTGCAGGCGGTGCCGTTCGCCGCGGCCGCGCCCGCGATCGCCGCCGCGACCCATGTGCTCTCCACCGTGCCGCCGGCGGGCGAGGGGGGTGGCGTCGATCCGGTGCTGGACGCGCACGGCGCGGCGATCGCGGCGGCGCCGCTGCTGCGCTGGGCGGGCTATTTCTCCACCACCGGCGTCTATGGCGACCGCCAGGGCGGCTCGGTGGACGAGACGACGCCGCCCGCGCCGGACCAGCCGCGCAGCCGCCGCCGGCTGGCGGCCGAGCAGGGCTGGGCGGCGCTGGGCGACCATCGCGCGGTCGATCTGTTCCGCATCGCCGGCATCTACGGGCCGGGCCGCTCGGTGCTGGACGAGCTGCGCGCCGGCCGCGCCCGCCGCATCCAGCGCCCCGGCCACGTGTTCTGCCGCATCCACCGCGACGACATCGCCGCCGCCACGCTCGCCGCCATGCGCCAGGACCGCGCCGCCGGCGTGCGGGTGCTGCATCTGGCGGATGACGAACCGGCCGAGACCGCCGCGGTGATCACGGAAGGGGCGCGGCTGCTCGGCATCACCCCGCCGCCGGCGATCCCGTTCGAGGCCGCCGCCCCGGCGATGAGCGCGATGGCCCGCAGCTTCTGGCAGGAGAGCCGGCGCGTCTCCGCCGCCCGCACCAAGGCGGCGCTGGGCCTGGCTTGGCGCTTTCCGGACTATCGCGCCG
>JAKAZX010000103.1 GCA_021826485.1 Pseudomonadota bacterium
GCATGGGCTGAACCTGACGGCGCTCGGCCCGCCGCTGGTGGCGATCTATCTGATGACCGATGTCGGCAGCGTCGGCGGCGGCTGGCTGTCCTCCACGCTGATCCGCCGCGGGGTGGAGGTGCTGGCGGCGCGCAAGATCGCGCTGCTGGTCTGTGCGGTGCTGGTGGTGCCGATCTTCCTCGCCCCGCGCGTCGAAAGCCTGTGGCTGGCGACCTTCCTGATCGGCCTCGCGGCCTCGGCGCATCAGGGGTTCTCGGCCAATCTGTTCACCCTGGTCTCCGACACCATGCCGCGCGGCGCGATCAGTTCGGTGGTCGGGCTGGGCGGCATGGCGGGCGCGATCGGCGGCATGGGCGTGGCGCAGGCGGCGGGCTATGTCCTGCAATACACCGGCAGCTACGTGCCGCTGTTCACCGCCGCCGCCGGCGCCTACCTGCTGGCGATCCTGCTCATGCACCTGATCCTGCCGCGCCGGCGCGCCGCCCTCGGCCTGACGGAGGCGGAGAACGGCGCCTGATCCGCGGCCGGCTGCGTCAGGCCGCGGCGGCGTCGGGTTCGGCCGGCACCGCACCGGTGGCGCTGACCAGTTCGCGGAAGAAGGTCAGTCCGCGCGGCGTGCGGCGCACCAGCACGCGCCGCCGATCCTCCCGGTCGTCGTCGCGCGCCACCAGGCCGATGTCGATCAGCCGGTCGAGCAGGCGCGTGGCGCCGGGGCGGGAGATGTGCAGCAGGTCGGCGATGCGGCTGACCGTATAGGTCGTCGGGTCCATGTAGACCGACAGGAAGGCAGTGAGCTGCCGCACCGTCAGGTCCCGCCCGTCGCGGCGGACCAGATCGAGCAATGCGCCGCGCAGCGACACGACGCGCGGATCGGGTTGGATGGCGGCGCGGGCGTCGGGGTCTGTGGGTTCGGTCATCGGGGAGGATCCTTTCGCGGGGGTTCGGTGCCAAATGTCTCCTTCGTAAGATACGCAGCGAGACGGAATGGACTTTGCGCGATATCAATCGCGATAAAGAACCTACCAAGGCGGAGTTCCGCATATCAGCCATACCGGCCCCGGTATGCCGCCGATTTCTGTATGAATGACGTGCAGGACGGTATTGCCGGACGGCCGGACGCAATTCGACGGCGCCGGTAAATGCGAAATAGAGGACCAAGGATTCCGAAAGAAAATTATGCACTTGCCACGAGATAATCGGCATCTCACATCAGATCGCCGTCGCCATGCGATCCGCCGATGGCTGGCCGGGCGGAACTGCCGGTCACCGTTGCCGGCCGTCCCGCTTCGGCCCATCACTGCGGCCCGACAACCGCACGCGGAAACGACGGCCAGCCATGCGCTACATCTCCACCCGCGGGCACGCACCCGCCCGTGATTTTGCCGGCGTGCTGCTGGCGGGGCTGGCCGAGGATGGCGGCCTCTACGTGCCGGAAACCTGGCCGGAGTTCTCGCCGGCCGACTGGCGGGCGCTGCGCGGCAAGCCGTATGCGGAGGTGGCGGCGCGGGTGATGCAGCCCTTCGTGGGCGGCGCCCTGCCGTTCGGCACCCTCGCGGCGATCTGCCGGGATGCCTATGCCGGGTTCGGTCACCCGGCGGTCGCGCCGCTCGTCCAGCTCGACCACAACCTGTTCGTCCAGGAGCTGTTCCACGGCCCCACCCTCGCCTTCAAGGACATGGCGATGCAGGTGCTGGGCCGGCTGTTCGAGCATGTGCTGGCCGAGCGGGATGCCCGCGTCACCATCGTCGGCGCCACCTCCGGCGATACCGGCTCGGCGGCGATCGAGGCGTTTGCCGGGCGGGCGCGGGCCGATGTGGTGATCCTGCATCCCGCCGGGCGGACCAGTGAGGTGCAGCGGCGGCAGATGACGACGGTGCTGGCCCCGAATGTCGGCAACATCGCCGTCGCCGGCAGCTTCGACGATTGCCAGGACCTGGTGAAGGCGATGTTCGCCGACGTGCCCTTCCGCAGCGAGCTGCATCTGTCGGCGGTCAACTCGATCAACTGGGCGCGCATCGCCGCGCAGGTGCCGTACTACGTCGCGGCGGCGCTGGCGCTCGGCGCGCCCGAGCGGGAGGTGGCATTCGCCGTCCCCACCGGCAATTTCGGCAATGTGCTGGCCGCATGGGTGGCGCGCCGCATGGGCCTGCCGGTGGCCCGGCTGGTGATCGGCTCCAACCGCAACGACATCCTGGTCCGCTTCCTCGCAGCCAACGACATGCGGGTGCAGCCGGTCGAGCCGAGCCTGTCGCCGAGCATGGACATCCAGGTCAGTTCCAATTTCGAGCGGCTGCTGTTCGAACTGCTCGACCGCGACCCGGCGGCCACCGCCGCGGCGATGGCGCGTTTCCGCGCCGAGGGGCGGATGGCGGTGCCGGATGCCGCCTGGCACCGCGCGCGCCGGCTGTTCCACGGCTTGCGGCTGGACGATCCGGCAACTCTCGCGGAAATCCGCCGGCTGCATGCCACCGCCGGCTACCTTGCCGACCCGCATACCGCGGTCGGCATCGCCGCGGCTCAGGCCCACCCGTGCCCGGCCGGCGCGCCGATGGTCGCGGTCGCAACCGCCCATCCGGCCAAGTTCCCCGATGCCATCGCCGCCGCGGTCGGCCTGCACCCCCCTCTGCCGCCGCGGCTCGCGGACCTATATCAGCGTCCGGAGCGTTACACCGGCGCGCCCGCCGACCTCGCCGCCATCGAGGCCCTGGTCCGCGCCACCGTCCAAAGGAATGCCTGATGCCCGATCCATCGGCGGCGATCCGCCTGACCCGCCTGCCGTCCGGCCTGACCGTGGTGACCGAGCGCATGGAGCGCGTCGAGACCGTCTCGCTCGGCGCCTATGTCGCCGCCGGCACCCGCCATGAGACGGCGGAGGAGAACGGCGTCTCCCACTTTCTCGAACACATGGCCTTCAAGGGCACCGAACGGCGCAATGCCGCCGCCATCGCCGAGGAGATCGAGGCGGTCGGCGGCCACATGAACGCCTATACCGCCCGCGAGCAGACCGCCTTCTACGTCAAGATGCTGAAGGAGGACTTGGCGCTCGGCGCCGACATCATCGGCGACATCCTGACCCATTCGACCTTCGAGCCGGCGGAACTGGAGCGCGAGCGCGGCGTGATCCTGCAGGAGATCGGGCAGGCCAACGACACGCCCGACGACATCGTGTTCGACCATTTCCAGGAAACCGCCTACCCGGGCCAGCCGATGGGCCGCCCGACCCTGGGGCGGGAGGCGATCATCCGTGCCATGAAGCGGGAAGCGCTGATGGGCTACATGCGGCGCCACTACACCACCGCCAACACCGTGGTCGCCGCCGCCGGCAATCTCGACCATGACCGGGTTGTGGCGCTGGCCGCCGAGCATTTCGCCGACCTGCCGACCGAACCCGCCCCCGCTGCCGAACCCGGCCGCTACGGCGGCGGCGAGTTCCGCGAGGACCGCGACCTCGACCAGGTGCATATCGTGCTCGGCTTCCCCTCGGTCGCCTATGCTGATGCCGATTTCTACCCGACCATGCTGCTCTCCACCCTGCTCGGCGGCGGCATGTCGTCGCGCCTGTTCCAGGAAGTGCGGGAGAAGCGGGGGCTGGTCTATTCCGTCTATTCCTTCACCGCCCCGGCGCAGGACGGCGGCCTGTTCGGCATCTATGCCGGCACCGGCGAGCGCGAGGCGGCGGAACTGGTGCCGGTGGCGCTGGAGGAACTGCTGAAGGTGCAGCACGACGTGACCGAGCCGGAACTGGCGCGCGCCCGCGCCCAGGTGAAGGCCGGCCTGCTGATGTCGCTGGAGAGCACCGGCAGCCGCTGCGAGCAGTTGGCCCGCCAGCTTCAGGTGTTCGGCCGGATCATCCCGACGCAGGAGACGGTGGCGAAGATCAACGCCGTGACCATCGCCGACGTGCAGCGCGCGGCGGCCCGCCAGTTCCGCGCCGCGCCGACGCTGGCCGCCCTCGGCCCGGCCGGGGAAGTGCCCGCGCTGCCGCGGATCGCCGAACGGCTGGCGGCCTGAGCGCGCCCCGATGTCCCAACTCGACCTGCTCGCCGATCTGCTCGCCCGCGCCCGGGCAGCCGGCGCCGATGCCGCGGATGCGGTGCTGGTCGCCGGCACCGCGCTGTCCGTCCAGCGCCGGCTGGGCCGCACCGAGCATCTGGAACGGTCGGAGGGCCGGGACCTCGGCCTGCGCGTGTTCGTCGGCCGCCGTTCCGCCATCGTCTCCTCCTCCGCGGTCGATCCGGCGGGGTTTGCCGCCCTCGCCGAGCGGGCGGTGGCAATGGCGCGCGTGGTGCCGGAGGACCCGTTCGCCGGCCTCGCCGAGGGCGCGCGCGCCGTCGATCCCGCGCCGCTCGACCTGCTCGACCCGACCGACGAGCCGGACGCGGCGGCACTGATCGCGCGCGCCGGCGCGGCGGAGGAGGCGGCGCTGGCGGTCGCCGGCGTCACCAACAGCGAAGGGGCGGAGGCCGGGTTCGGCCGGACGGAGGTGTCGCTGGTCACCTCCGCCGGTTTCGCCGCCAGCGTCACGCGCACCAGCCACTCCGTCTCGGCGACCGCGCTCGCCGGCAGCGGCACCGCGATGCAGCGCGACTACGACTACCATTCCACCGTGCATCTGGCCGATCTGGAGGATGCCGCGGCGATCGGCCGCAGCGCCGGGGAGCGGGCGGTGACACGGCTCAACCCGGTCCGGCCGCGCACCGCGAAACTGCCGGTCGTCTACGATCCGCGCGTCGCCTCCTCGCTGCTCGGGCATCTGGCCGGCGCGATCAACGGCGCCTCGGTCGCGCGCGGCACGACGTTTCTCAAGGACCGGCTGGGCAGCCGGGTGTTCCCGGCCGGCATCACGATCATCGACGATCCGCTGCGCCGGCGCGGCCTGCGCTCCCGCAGTTTCGACGGGGAGGGGGTGCCGACCGCGCAGCGCAGCCTGATCGATGACGGGGTGCTGACCACCTGGCTGCTGGACAGCCGCAGCGCCCGGCAGCTCGGCCTCGCCTCCACCGCCCATGCCTGGCGCGGCACCGGCGGCCCGCCCGCGCCGGGGCCGAGCAACCTCTACATGCGGCCCGGCCCGCTTTCCCCGGCCGCGCTGATGGCGGATATCCGCGAAGGGCTGTACGTCACCGAACTGATCGGCATGGGGGTAAACGGCCTGACCGGCGATTACAGCCGCGGCGCCGCCGGCTTCATGATCCGCGACGGCGCGATCGCCGAGCCGGTGGCGGAGATTACCATCGCCGGCCACCTCGCCGAGATGTTCGCCCACCTGATCCCGGCCGACGACCTGCGCTTCCGCCGCGGCACCGACGCGCCGACGATCCGCGTCGAGGGTATGACGATGGCGGGGGCGTGACCCCCTGATCGCGCCGCCTCCGGCGCACCATATGGCCGGGGTCGCGCAACAGATGGGGACCCGGATGCGTCGCACTCGCACCCTGTTGGCAGCATTGCTGGCCGTGGCGCTGGCGCTCGCGCCGGCGCTGGGGATGGCCGCCGCGGGCGATAGCGGCAGCTTCGGCAGCCGGGGGCTGCGCACCTACACCGCCCCGCCGAGCACCAGCACCTCGCCCTACGGCGCCGCGCCGATGCAGCGGTCGCTGACCCCGCGTCAGGCGCCCGCCTACGGTGCGCCGGGCTATGGCGGCGCCCCGTACGGCTACCGGTCGCACTCGCCGTTCGTGTCGGGGCTGCTCGGTGGCCTGATCGGCGCGGGAATCGGCGGCCTGCTGTTCGGCCACGGGATGTTCTGGGGCATTCACGGCATCGGCGGCCTGTTCGGGCTGATGATCCAGATCATGCTGGTGGTCTGGCTGGTGCGCTGGCTGATGCGGCGCGTGTTCGGCCTGCCGCAATTCGCCGGCAGCCCCCGCTACGCCCGCGCCGCCGCCGGCCCGCTGCCCCAGGGCGGCGGCAGCGTCCCGCCCTCCGGCGCCGTCCCGCCGCAGATCGGCCCGGCCGATTTCGATGCCTTCGAGCAGACGCTGTACGCGGTGCAGGCGGCATGGTCGGCCCACGACCTGAACCGGCTGCGCAACCTGGCGACGCCCGAGATGGTCGGCGTCTTCGCCGAGCAGATGGCCGAGCAGACCAGCCGCGGCGTACGCAACGTCGTCTCCGACGTGCATCTGGAGCAGGGCGATCTGGCCGAGGCCTGGCGGGAGGACGGGCGCGACTACGCCACCGTCGCCATGCGGTTCGCCATGCACGACGCGACCGAGGACCGCAACGGCCGGCTGGTCGATGGCAGCGTGACCGAATGGGTCAGCACGGTGGAATACTGGACGTTCCTGCGCGTGCCGGGCGGCCGCTGGGTGCTGTCCGCGATCCAGCAGGCCCGCTGACGCCCGCCCGCTCGCCCCGCCCCCTTGGCCTTTCCCCGCCAGGGCCTACACTTGCCGTCACCGCATCGCACGCCATCCGGGAGAGAGACTCGCCCATGACGAAGTTCGGCCTTGCCCAGCCCGTCCGCCGCGTCGAGGACCCGCGCCTGCTCAAGGGCGCCGGGTCCTATACCGACGACATCACCCTCCCCGGCACGCTGCACGGCGTGGTGCTGCGCAGCCCGCATGCCGCGGCGACGATCGGCGCGATCGACGCCGCCGCCGCCCGCGCCATGCCGGGCGTGCGCGCCGTCTATACCGCGGCCGACCTTGCCGCCGACGGCATCGGCGGGCTGCCCTGCGCGGCCCCGGTGAAGAACCGCGACGGCTCGGCCATGGTGATGCCGCCGCATCCGGTGCTGGCGGACGGAAGCGTGCGGCATGTCGGCGATCCGGTCGCCTTCATCGTCGCCGACAGCGTCAAGCAGGCCCGCGACGCGGCCGAGGCGATCACGGTGGACTACGACATCCTGCCGGCGATCACCGATCTGGCGACCGCGATGGACGGGGGTGCGCCGCAGGTCTGGCCGGACGCCAAGCGCAACATGGTGTTCGACTGGCACATCGGCGATGCGGAGAAGACCGAGGCGCTGTTCCGCCAGGCGGCACATGTCACGCGGCTGACCGTGGTGAACAACCGCATCGTCGTCTCCTCGATGGAGGCGCGGGCGGCGCTGGCGGAATACGACGCCGCCTCCGGCCGCTTCACGCTGCGCACCAACACGCAGGGCGGCTGGCTGCTGAAGGATTTGATGTCGTCCGCGGTGTTCAAGCTGCCGGCGGAAAAGTTCCGCATCATCACACCCGATGTCGGCGGCGGCTTCGGCATGAAGATCTTCCTGTACGCCGAGCACGTGCTGACCTGCTACGCCGCGCGCAAGCTCGGCCACCCGGTAAAGTGGACCTCCGAACGGTCGGAGGCGTTCCTGGCCGACACGCAGGGCCGCGACAACATCACGCTGGGGGAGATCGCGCTCGACAAGGACAACAAGTTCCTTGCGCTGCGCACCCGCAACGTCGCCAACATGGGCGCCTATCTCTCGACCTTCGCGCCCTATATCCCCACCGCGGCCGGGACCGGCGTGCTGGCCAGCGTCTATGGCTTCCAGGCGGTCTATGCCAACGTCATCGGCGTGTTCACCAACACCGTGCCGGTCGATGCCTATCGCGGCGCCGGGCGGCCGGAGGCGAACTATCTGGTGGAACGCCTGATCGACGCCGCCGCGCGCGAAGTGAAGCTGGACCGTGTGGAGCTGCGCCGGCGCAACATGGTCGGGCCGGACGCGATGCCGCACAAGACCCCGGTGGGCAAGCTGTACGACAGCGGCGACTTCCGCATCGTGCTCGATGCCGCGCTGAAGAATGCCGAATGGGCGGGCTTCCCGGCACGCCGGGCGGAGGCCGCGAAGCGCGGCAAGCGGCGCGGCATCGGGCTGGCCTACTACCTGGAGGCGACCGGCGGCGCGCCGACCGAGCGGGCGGAGATCCGCTTCGCCGAGGACGGCTTCGTCGATGTCTATGTCGGCACCCAGTCCACCGGCCAGGGGCATGAGACGGCCTATGTCCAGCTCACCGTGGACCGCCTCGGCGTACCGGGGGAGCAGGTGCGGGTGAAGCAGGGCGACACGGACGCGATCCCGGTCGGCGGCGGCACCGGCGGTGCGCGCAGCCTGTATTCCGAGGGCACCGCCATCCTCGCCACCGCCGCGACGGTGATCGAGAAGGGCAAGAAGGCGGCGTCCGAGGCGCTGGAGGCGGCGCCGGCGGACATCGTGTTCGAGGACGGCCGCTTCTCGATCGTCGGCACCGACCGCGGCATGGACATCCTGACGCTGGCCGCGACCCAGCGCGCCCGCGTGGCGAAGGGCGAGGACGCGACCACGCTGGACGCCGCCGAGGTGGCCGAGATCAAGGCCCACACCTTCCCCAACGGTTGCCACATCGCCGAGGTTGAGATCGACCCCGATACCGGCGTCACGCGCGTCGTGCGCTATTCCGTGACCGACGATGTCGGCCGCGCCATCAACCCGCTGGTGGTGCGCGGCCAGGTGCATGGCGGCGTCGCCCAGGGCCTCGGCCAGGCGATGCTGGAGCGCACCGCCTACGATCCGGAGTCCGGCCAGCTCCTGTCCGGCAGCTTCATGGACTATGCGCTGCCGCGGGCGGACGACCTGCCGGACATCCAGGTCGATCTGATCGAGGTCCCCTGCGCCTCCAACCCGCTCGGCGTGAAGGGCGCGGGGGAGGCCGGCGCGGTCGGCAGCCCGCCGGCGGTGATCAACGCCGTGGTCGATGCGCTGAGCGGCGACGGCGTGACGCATATCGACATGCCGGCCACCCCCGAAGTGGTCTGGCGCGCGCTGGCGTCCCGCAAAGCGGCGTAGCCGCCCCGCACCCCCTCCGCCCGGCGGGCGGAGGGGGTGCCGGTTCAGGCGGCCACCGCCTCCTCGTCCCCCGGCAGCGGCGTCAGCAGCACCTGGCGCAGGCCGAACTGGCCGGAGAGGGTGCCGCTGAGCAGCCAGATGCGGAACTCGATCGGCAGGTCCGCGCGCTCGACGATCAGCGGCATGCTGGCCTGGAACAGCCCGCCATATTCCGGCCGGAACTCGATCCGCGCCAGCGGCGCGTCGGCCACTATCTCGGCGGCGAACATCGAGGCGGGCACGTCGTTCGAGAAGAACATCTGCACGTCCACCCGGAACCGCCCGGCCGGCAGGTGGAAATACGGGCCGTAATAGAGAATGCGGGCCGGTCCCTCGGTCTCCACCACCGGGGCGGCCTGCTCGCCGGGTTGGTCGCCGGCGTAGAAGCAGGCGAGCGGCCAGACCACCGGCGCCTGGCCGTCGCCCAGCGCGAGCGCGAACATCGGTTGCAGCACCTGGCGGGCCAGCGTCGCCATCTGGCCGCTCAGCGGCGGCTCCGGCGCGGCAGGGTCGAAGCCGGCCTCGCAGGGCAGCGGGTCGGCGGGCGGCGGCGCGTCGGGCAGCAGGTGGCGGGCGAGTGCCGCGCGGGTGGCGGGGAGGTCGAGCGCCGGGCCGCGCCGTACCAGCAGCGTCTCCGGCCGCGCCAGCAGCGCCGGCAGCGGGGCGAGCAGGCGGGTCAGCTCCCGCGCCACCGCGATCGGGTCGCCGAGCCTGGGCAGCAGCGCGAGGGCGGCGGCGGCCGGGCTGTCCAGGAACACCACGCTGCGCCCGCCCGCCGCGTCCGCCGGCCCCGGCTCGGCAGGGACGATGTCGGGGGCGGCGGCGCCGGCCGCGGCGATGATGTCGCGCGCCCAGGTCAGGCCCCATTCGGCGAAGCGGCCGGGCAGGCCGATCAAGCGGATCGGCGCGGCCTGCGCAGTGCTGTCCATTCCGTCATATCCCCTGGCGTTCGCGGCGCTGTCCTTGCTCGCCCGGCCGCCGCTCGGCAAGGTCCCGCAGGAAGGCGGCGGCGCGGGCGAAGTAGTCGGCCTCGGTGAACGGCCGGTAGGCGGCCACCCGCGCCCGCGCCGCCGCCGCGGCCGGTCCGTCCTCGGCCAGTGCCGCGATCGCAGCGGCCCAGGCGTCCGGGTCCTGCGGGTCGAGATAGGCGGGGAAGTCCCCGCCCGCCTCGCGATGCGCCGGCAGGTCGGAGGCAAGGACGGGTGTGCCCAGCGTCAGCGCCTCGATCACCGGCAGGCCGAACCCCTCCGCGAGCGAGGGCATCAGCAGCGCCCGCGCATGCGCCATCAGCAGCCGCAGCGCCGGGCTGGACAGGTTGGCGACCACCGTCACGTCCCGGCCGGCGGCGCGCAGCCGGGCGAGGATCGGCGCGCTCTGCCGTGCCGGCGCGCCGGCCACCACCAGCATCGGCACCGCATCGCCGAGGCGCCGGCGCAGCACCGCCCACGCATCCAGCAGCATCGGCAGGTTCTTGCGCGGCTCGATCGCGCCGCAGACCAGGAAGAACCGATGCGCCGCCAGCGCGGCGTCGCGCGGCACCGGGGCCAGGAAGGCGGGGGCGACCGGCAGCGGAATGCCGACCGTGGGCACGCCGGTCCGCCCGCGCGCCGCCAGCGCCGCATGCACCGAGCGCGCGGCGGCGTCAGTGGTGACGATCAGCCCGGCGGCGCGGCGGGCGACGCTGTGCAGCATCATCCGGTGCGTCCAGTGCCCGAGCGCCGAGACCAGGTCG
Organism: Pseudomonadota bacterium; assembly: GCA_021826485.1. Taxonomy (GTDB): domain Bacteria; phylum Pseudomonadota; class Alphaproteobacteria; order Acetobacterales; family Acetobacteraceae; genus JAFKFJ01. The sequence goes on from JAKAZX010000103.1 coordinate 10,536, forward strand.
CGCCGCTCCACCGGGATCGCGTCGTGCAGCATGAACACCGGCCGGATATCGCGCCGGCGGTCCAGCCAGCGCGTGCCGAACGGCGCCGCCCAGCCGAGCTGGCCGAGATTGAGATAGACCGCGTTGCGCGGCGCCCGCGCCACGGCGGGGTCGCCCGCGCCGTGGCCGGCTTCTGCCAGCAGGCTGCGCAGCCGCGCCAGCGTGGCCGCCGGCGGCGCGGCGGGTGGCGGGCTAT
>JAKAZX010000104.1 GCA_021826485.1 Pseudomonadota bacterium
GCTGTCGATGGGCGCGGGCACCGGCGCCGATGCGCAATACCTGTTCGCCGAGGACGTGCTGGGCTACACGCGCGGGCACCGGCCGCGCCATGCCAAGGTGTACCGCAATTTCCGCGCCGAACTGGATCGGTTGCAGCAGGAGCGTATCGCCGCGTTCCGCGAGTTCCGCCGCGACGTGGAAACCGGACACTATCCCGAGGAACGGCATCTGGTGCCGATCGAGGATGCCGAATTCGCCGCCTTCCTGGAGGGTTTGCACGATGTCTGATGCAGCGCACACGGCACGGCCCGACGACTCGCTCCATGGCGTGCGCAACCGGCGCGGCGACTGGCAGCCGAGGCAGCCGCTGCAACCGGCGCCGGTGTTCGTTTTCCCGCCGCGGCCGCTCGCCTTCCTGAAATGGCTGCCGCATTATCTGCTGCCGTGGAACGCCCTGTTCTTCTCCACCACCGTGGTGTTCTGGCTGTGGCTGACTCCCTCGGCCGCCACGCTGAAGACGCTGGCGCCGGGCTGGGTGCTGTATCTGCTCGCGCGCAACATGATCGCGGTGGCGCTGTTCTACGGCGCATTCGAGTTGGCGCTGTACGTGCGCCGCCGCCAGGGCACGCAGTTCAAATACAACGGCCGCTGGCCGTCCGAGCAGCCGGGCAAGGCGTTCCTGTTCGGCAGCCAGACGCTGGACAACGTCATCCGCACCTTCGCATTCGGCCTGCCGATCTGGACCGCCTATGAAGTGCTGATCCTGTGGTGCTGGGCGAACGGCTGGGGGCCGTGGACGACCTTTGCCGCGCATCCGGTGTGGCTGGTGGTGCTGACGCTGCTGATCCCGGTGATCCACGAGGTGCATTTCTACTGCATCCACCGGCTGATCCACGTGCCGGTGCTGTACCGTCTGGTGCATTCGGTCCACCACAACTGCGTCAACCCGAGCCCGTGGTCCAGCCTGTCCATGCATCCGGTGGAGCATGTGCTGTACTGGTCCGGCGCGCTGCTGCACCTGCTGGTGCCGTCGCATCCGCTGATCGCGCTGTATCAGATCTATCACGCGGGCTTCGGCGCGGTGGTCGGGCATATCGGGTTCGACCGGATCGTGGTCGGCGACCGCGCGATCGACACGCACACCTACGCCCACTATCTGCACCACAAGTATTTCGAGGTGAACTACGCCGACGGCCTGATCCCGCTGGACCGGCTGTTCGGCACGTTCCACGACGGCTCCGACGCGGCGCAGGAGGCGATGAACCGCCGCTTCTTCGCGCGCACGGCGCAGAAGCGCGGCGCGGCGTAATCTGCGGGCAGGCCGGTCAGCCGTCGCGGCTTCCGGCGGCCAGAGTTTCGAGGTGCTCGTGCGTCGGCAATGTCTCACTGGCCATCGGCGTCAGGTTCTCCGGCCCGCAGACGACGAAGGGAACCTCGTCATAGCGCGGCGCCTCCTCCGTGTAGCCGAAGCGGTGCAGCAGGATGTTGATGGCGCGGCGGGCCTGCAGTTCGGGATTCTGGTCGATCGTCAGCGTCATCGTGCCCTGCATCAGCATGCGGCGGGTATGCACCGTCAGTTCGTGGCCGACGAACACGGCCTTGCCGGCCAGCCCGGCGGCGAGCAGCGCCGCCTCCACCCCGCGATTGGCGCCGCCCGCATTGTAGATGCCGACCACGTCGGGCCAGCGGCCGAGCGCCTCGGACAGCAGGGCGGCGGAGCGCGCGCGATCGTCATGCCCCTCCAGCACCGCGGCGATCGAAAGTCCGCCGCCGCGCTCGTTGATCCGGTCGCGGAAGCCGCCGACGCGCTGGGCGTGCGCGCGGTAGCGCAGGTTGTGGCACAGCACCAGAAGCTGCCCGGGCGCGCGGGCCATGTTCTGCACGAAGAACGCCGCCGTGCGCCCGGCGCTGTAATGGTCGATCCCGACATAGGCCAGCCGCGGCGAGGTCGGGATGTCGCTGACCAGCGTCACCACCGGAATGCCGCGGACCGTCACCGCGGTGATCGCATCGATTACCGCCGCATCCTCCTCCCCATAGGCGATCACCGCCTGGGCGCCGGTCGCCAGGATGCGCTCCGCCAGTGCGGCCGGCGATTCATCGACGAAGCTGCGCTGCACGACGACGGAGCGGTCGAGCGTGCCGGCGGCATCGGCGAAGGCGGTGTTGAGCCGCTGGAAGAACGGCGTGTCGGGCCGCGCCAGCAGCACCTCCAACCGCAGGCCGCGGCGATAGGGCACCGGCAGCATGCGCGGCCATTTCAGTTGGCGCGCCGCCTCGATCACCTTGCGCGCGGTCTCCGAGGAGACGTTGCCGCGCTCGTTCAGCACCCGATCGACCGTCGCGATGCCGACGCCCGCCAGCGCCGCGATCTGCTCCAGGCCCGCCTTGCGCGGCGGCCGCGCGGGCGCCGCGCCGCGCCTGCCCTCAAAGTCCGAGCGGGGCATGGTCTGGCTCCTCCCCGACGGCCGCACGGGGGCGCGGCCGCCGCTGCCACTCACGCTGAGGGATTTCCCTCATTCTGATGCGAATCCCCCAACAAAGGCATTGGCGCCGGATGCGAGTCAACCTTAGCGTCGGGGCGGCACGGCACGGCGGCGGCGATCGGCGCTTGCCGGCGGCGACGCCGGATGCCAGCAGGACCGCATGATGCCGCAGACGCCGCCCGACAGAATCGTCATCATCGGCGGCGGCCATGCCGGCGGCCGGCTGGCGCAGTTGCTGGTCGCCGACGGCGCGGCGCGGCAGGTGACGCTGGTCTGCCGCGAGCCGCACCCGCCCTATGAGCGGCCGCCGCTGTCCAAGGGCCTGTTGCTCGGCACCGCCAAGCCGGAGGCGATGCTGCTGTGGCCCGAGGGCGACCCGGCCTGGACCCGCGTGGCGCGGCTGAGCGGCACCGCGGCGGAGGCGATCGAGCGCGCCAGCCGCGCCGTCCGCCTCGCCGACGGCACGCGGCTTCCGTATGACCGGTTGGTGCTGGCGATGGGGTCCACCGTGCGGCGGCTGGTCTGTCCCGGATCGGAGCTGGCCGGCATCCACCATCTGCGCAGCATCGACGACTTCCTGGCGGTCGCGCGGTCGTTCACCGAGCGCAAGCGGCTCGTCATCGTCGGGGGCGGCTTCATCGGGCTGGAGATCGCGTCCTGCGCGCGCCGGCGGCACCTGGACGTGACGCTCGTGGAAGCGTCGGACCGCCTGCTCGCCCGGGTGGTGCCGCCGCGCATCGCCGAGCGGCTGGCGCGGCGCCACGTGGCGGAGGGTGTCGCGCTACGGATGGGCACGATGGTCGAGCGGTTCGTCGGCACCGCGCGCGGCGCCGTCCGGGCGGTGCAGCTATCCAGCGGCGACATCATCCCCTGCGACCTTGCCGTGGTGGGCATCGGCGCGCGGCCGGACACCGGCCTCGCGGTGGCCGCCGGGCTGGAGATGGAGGTCGGCATCCGCGTCGATGCGTCGCTGCGCACCTCCGACCCGGCGATCCTGGCCTGCGGCGATGCGGCGACCTTCTGGCACGGCCTGTTCGAGCGGCACGTGCGCGTCGAATCCTGGCAGAATGCCGAGGAGCATGCGCGCGTTGCTGCCCTGGTCCTGCGCAGCGAGGCGGCGACCTGCAGCGCGGTGCCCTGGTTCTGGTCGGATCAGTACGACCTGTCGCTGCAGGTGGCTGGCCTGCCGACGCTGGGCGTATCGACGGTCGAGCGGCTGCCCGGTGACGGGACGATGATCCTGTTCCATCTCGGCCCCACCGGCCGCATCGTCGGCGCGACCGGCCTCGGCCGGGCGGAAGCGATCGGGCGCGAGATCAGCGCCGCCCGGCTGCTGATCGCCGCGCGCGCCCATCCGGACCCCGCCCGGCTGCGCGACCCCGCCGCCCGCCTGCGCGCGATGGCGGACCGCCAGACCATTCCGGCATAGGCGCGCGTCCTATCCTTCGATCAGCCGCCGCACCCTGGTTGCCAGCTCATCGAGGGCGAACGGCTTGGTGATCGTGTCCATCCCGGCGGGAAGGGCGAGATTGCCGGCCGCCGCGCGCGGGACGTAGCCGGAAATGAACAGCACCTTCAGGTCCGCCCGCGCTTCCCGCGCGGCGCCGGCGAGCTGCCGGCCGTTCATGCCGGGCAGGCCGACATCGCTGATCAGCAGGTCGATGCGGGCATCCGAGCGTAGGATCTCCAGGGCGGAATGGCTCTCCGCCGCTTCGCGCACCGCGTAGCCCAGCTCGGTGAGAAACTCGACGATCAGCTCGCGCACCACGGGCTCATCCTCGACCACCAGGATCGAGCGGCCGGACCGCACCTGCGGCACTCCGCTGCCGTTTCCCGGGGCCGCGGCCGGATCATGCAGCGCCGCCTTTCCGGCGAGGTGGCATGGCAGGCAGATCTGCACGGTCGTGCCCTGGCCGGGCCTGCTGGCGATGCGGGCGTGCCCGCCGGATTGCTGCGCGAAACCATAGACCATCGACAGGCCGAGACCGGTGCCCTGGCCGATCGGCTTGGTCGTGTAGAACGGGTCGAAGGCGCGGGCCGCAACCTCCGGCGTCATGCCGGTGCCGGTGTCGCTGACGGACAGGATCACATACGCGCCCGCCCCCGCCTCCCCCACCGGCCGTGCGTCGTCCGGATGCAGTTCCTCCCGCGTCGTCGCGATGGTCAGCACACCGCCGTCCGGCATCGCATCGCGGGCATTGATGCAGAGATTGAGCAGCGCGTTCTCGAGCTGGTTGGCGTCACACAGCGTCACCCAGTCGCCCGGATCGAGTTCCTTGCGCAGCGCGATGTGCGATCCGATGGTGCGGTCGATCAGGTCTTCCATCGACGTGATCAAGGCATTGACATCGACCGGCTTCGGGTTGAGGGCCTGGCGGCGCGCGAAGGCCAGCAGCCGATGGGTCAGCGAGGCGGCGCGCGCCACTTCGCCGAGCGCCGCGTTGATGTAGCTGTCGGCCGCGGCGGATCGCCCCTGGGCGATGCGCGTGCGGATCATCTCCATGCTGCCGCCGATGCCGGCGAGCAGATTGTTGAAGTCATGCGCGATGCCGCCGGTAAGCTGGCCGATCGCCTCCATCTTCTGGCTCTGCCGCAGCTCCGCCTCGGCGCGCTCGCGCTCGGTCATTTCCGTCTGCAACTGGTCGAGTGCGTGCTTCAGCTCGGCGGTGCGCCCCGCAACCAGGCCTTCCAGCTCCTCGCGCCCGCGCGCCAGCACCTCCCGCGCTTCGACCAGTTCCTGCACGTCCGTCCAGGTGCCGAGCCAGCCATTGATCCGCCCGGCGGAATCGCGGATCGGCAGGGCGCGGGCGATGAACCATCGCCAGATCTTGTCCGCGGCACGGAGCAGCCGGAACTCGGCCGAGAAATTCTCGCCCGTCGCCAGCGCCTGCTGCCATTGCCGCATGACGGCGTCGCGGTCCTGCGGATGCACCAGCTCCGTCCACGCGGCGCCGTCGGCCGCCGCCTCGCCGACGAATTCCTGCCAGCGACGATTGTAATAGTCGTGCCGGCCATCAGCCGTGGCCGACCAGACGATCTGCGGCAGCGACTCGGTCATGGCCCGGAATTTCGCGTCGCTTTCCTGCGCCGCACGCTCGGCGCGGCGCAGGCGCAGCAGGGCGCGCACCGCCGCGACCAGTTCGGTCGGCGCCACCGGTTCGGTCAGATAGGAATCCGCCCCGCCTTCCAGGCCCCGCACCCGGTCCTCGGACTCCACGAAAGACGCCGAGGATTGCAGCACCAACATCGTCGGGTACCGCTGCTTGATCCGCCGGCAAACCTCGATGCCGCTCATGTCGGGCAGGTTGATGTCCAGCAGCACCAGTGCCGGCCGCTCGGCCGCCGCCAGCCGCAACGCCTCCGTGCCGGTGCCCGATTCCAGGACACGATAGCCGGCCCGCCGCAGGCTGCGCGACTTCGCATAGCGGATCGACTCGCTGTCATCGACATTGAGGATGGTTTCGCCCACCTCACTCATGCTGAGGAACCAGCGAGGGCGGCGCCAGCGGCCGCCAGTACCGCCTCCCGCGACAGCGCATGCTTCGAAAGCACGGCGGAAGCACCTGCAAGCCGTTCGCGATCGCCCGGTCGCAGCACCGAAGACGTGCAGACCACTACGGGAATGTCCCGCGTGCTGGCGTCGTCCTGCAAGCCGGCGAGCACGCCATAGCCATCCAGGACGGGCATGTGCAGGTCGAGCACGATCAGGTCCGGCACAAGCATGCGGGCCTGCCGCAGACCCTGCTCCCCGTCATGTGCCTCCGCCACCACGGCGTAGTGCGAGCCGCCCAGGAACTGCCCGAGGACATAGCGAAACGGCTCCTCATCATCGATCAGCAACACGCGCGCCGGGGCGGTTGCGGCGCCCGCGTCCAAGCGACCGTCGAGGCGCGCCGGAATGTCCAGGATGAACGTCGCGCCCCGACCCAGCTCACTTTCAACGATCAGTGTGCCGCCCAGCAGTTCGGCCAGCCGGCGGGACAGAGGCAGGCCAAGCCCGGTTCCCTTGACGCGCTCCTGCAACCGGTTCGGGATCTGGGTGAATTCCTCGAAGATGCGGTCCTGGTCTTCGGGCGCGATGCCGATGCCGGTATCGACGACCGCGAAGACATACCGCCGCGTCATGGCATCGTAACGGGCGCTGACCCGCACTTCGCCATGCTCGGTGAATTTCAGCGCATTGGAAACAAGGTTGCGCAAAATCTGCGAGATCTTGCCCTCGTCACTATAGAGCGGCGGGCCGCCGAAATGGTCGTCCAGCATCAGGGCCACGTTGGTTGCCGTCTGCAACGGCTTCATCACGCCGCGCAGCGCGCCGAACAGCGCCGGCACGTCGAACTCGCCGTTCCGGAGCTCGACCTTCCCCGCCTCGACCTTGGCGAGATCGAGTAGATCGTTCACGAGGTCGGTCAGGTTGTGGGCGGAGCTGCGGATGTAATTGACTTGCCGTTCCTGTTCCGTGGACAGCTCGCCGTCCGTACGCTCCAGCAGCAACGTCGCGATCGCCAGGATCGAGTTGAGGGGCGTACGAAACTCATGGCTGATGTTCGAGAGAAACCGGCTCTTCAGTTCGCTGGCGCGACGCAGTTCCTCGGCCCGCTCATCAAGCTCGGCATACAGGGCAACCACGCCCCGGTTGGTATCCGCCAATTCGGCGTTGAGCCGGTGCAGATCCTCCTGCCGTGTCCGCAACTCGTGCAGGTTGGCCAGCAGCTCGCGATTCTGCGCGCGCAGCTCCACCATCGGATCAGGTGTACCGGCCTTTGCCAGCCCGGCAATGATGGATGCGATATCCTCACGCGTGACCTGCCGCCCGGCCGGCAGCGTTTTCTCCAGTTGGACCGACGTGCCGCGCGCGTCGGAGCGGATATCGAAGCGGTCCATCAATCGCCGCGCACCGACGATACCGTGCCCCACGCCGGCGGCCGAGAGCCACCGTCCTTCCATCACCGCATCGAGGTCAGCGATCCCCGGTCCGCGATCGTCGATCCGCATCCACAGGGATTGCGCCGGTGGCTTGCCGGCGATCGCAAACTCGGCCATGCCTCCCTGACCGTACAGCACCGCGTTGCGCGCGATTTCGGAAATGGCCGTCGCAATGCGCGTCTGGTCCTGCACCTCGAAGCCGAGCGCGGCGGCCAGCAGGCGGGCGCGCTGCCGCGCGGCGACGACATCCTCCTCCCGTTCCAGCGCGACGCGGAGCAGGGGCCAGTTCATTGCGGGCGCACCTGCACGACCACCGCCGTCGCATCGTCCCTGCCCCGTGAGTGATCGCGGTACAGCACCGCGGCGATCAGCGTCGGGTCGCGGGCAACAAGACCCGGATAGCGGTCGAGCGACCAGGAGGTGTTCAGCCCGTCCGAGCACAGGATGACCGTTGGCAGGCCACTGAAAGGATAAGTCAATTCTCGCAACCGCGGGGCGACATGCCCGGCTGTGCCGTTGTGCGACACCATGCGGCTCGTCGTTCCGGCGGCCAGCAACGTTCCGCTGATGTTGCCGACCCCGCCGAACACCACCACGTGCTTCGAAAGATCCAGGTGGGCAACGGCAACGGCAGCGCCGCGGGTCGGCCGCAGCCCGGCATGCACGGCTTCCAGGATCGTCATCGGTGACGACGAGGGTGTCTTGCGGAACAGTCGAATCGCCTCCCCGCTGGCCTGGGCCGCCAGCGGACCGTGCCCCAGCCCATCGGCGACGATCACGCTTGCCGACTCGCCATCCAGATGAACATCCCACGAATCGCCCGAAATCTCCTCTCCCGGCTTGGCGAGGTTGACGGCCCCGACCATGAAGCGTCCGCCAGGAGCCGGCTGTCGTCGGGCGCGGCACCGCATCAGGATGGCGGTTCCGCCACCCGGGGTCGAGAAGATATCGAAATCATCCGCCTGCCGCCTGATGGCCCCCAGCCCGGTGCCCGGCGTGCCGGCGGTCGAATAGCCGTCCCGCAGGCAGGCCTGCACGTCCGCCATCCCCGCCCCCCGGTCGATCGCGACAATGGTCAGAACCTGGGGCGCTGGCTCCAGCAGCAGTTCCCCGCCGCCGCCATGGCGCAGCAGATTGCTGGCCAGCTCGGTCGCCACCAGCGCCGCCCGCGCGGCATCGGCCGCGTCCAGGCCGGAGCACGTGGACATTTCCACGACGGCGCGGCGGGCGGCGCCGATCTGGGACGGGTCGGATACCGGGGCGATGAACATGTTTTACTTCCAACGCGTGATCGTCACGCGCGTCCCCCGGCCGACTTCCGAGCTGATGGCGAATTCATTCGACAGCCGCTTGGCGCCGCCCAGACCCAGCCCCATCCCCTTGCCGGTAGTAAATCCGTCGGCCAGAGCCTGATCGATGCTGGGAATGCCCGGACCCTGATCCTCGAACGTGATGCGCACGCCGCGCCGGGCGGACTGCCGCAGCAATTCCACGGTCGCCGTACCGCCGCCGCCATAATCCAAGGTGTTGCGTGCCAGTTCGCTGGCAGCCGTGATGATCTTGGTCTGATCGACCAGGCTGAAGCCGGCGGCGACCGCCTGGGTGCGCACTTCCTGGCGCACCCGCACCACGTCATCGCCGGTCGTGATCGGAACGACAGTGACCGACATCGCGTCAGAAATCGCCGTCGATGCCGCGCAAATCGCCGGATTCGGCCGTCTCGTGGGCGGCTGGCTCATCGCCCGTGCCGATCAGGCTGGACACGGCCGCCTGCCGGATCATCGCCATGCCGCGCTCGGCATTCAGCGCGGTCTTGACGCCCTTGAGCGACAGGCCGAGTTCGACGAGCGTTATCGCCACCGCCGGACGCATGCCGACGACCACCGTATCGGCGTCCAGCAGGCGGGAGACGCTGGCGATGTTGGCCAACATGCGGCCAATGAAGCTGTCCACGATCTCCAGCGCGGAAATGTCGATCAGCACGCCGCGGGCGCCGGTCGCCACGATCCGCGCGGTCAGATCTTCTTCGAGGGCGGAGGCGAGCCGGTCGTGCATATCCACCTGGATTGTGACCAGCAGCGCCTCGCCGAGCTTGAGGATCGGTATCCGGTCCATGACGCCCTGCCCTCAGGCCGCGGGGCCGATGGCGGCCCTGGCCGGGCGCGCCGGTACCACCATGCGACCGATCCGGGTGAGCGCGAGCGCGAAGGCATCGGCGAGGGTCGCTTTCGACACCACGGTCAGCTCGATCCCCAGATGCACCATGGTCTGGGCGATCTGCGGGCGGATGCCGCTGATGATGCAGTCTGCCCCCATCAGCCGCGCCGCCGCGACCGTCTTGAGGAGATGCTGCGCCACCAGCGTATCGACCGTGGGAACGCCGGTGATATCGATGACCGCGATCTCGGCCCCGTGATCCACGATGGCCTGCAGCAGGTTCTCCATCACCACCTGGGTGCGCGAACTGTCCAGCGTGCCGATCAGCGGCAACGCCAGGATGCCCTGCCAGAGCTTCACCACCGGCGTGGACAGCTCCCCGATCTCCTCCTGCTGGCGGCGAATCACTTCCTCGCGGCCCTTTTGATATTCTTCGATTGTATTGAGAACGAGCTGGTCGATCAGCTCCGTCAGCGCCCAGGTATCGCGGGACAGCGCGTCGGCATTCTTGCCGTGATGCTGGCGCAGCCGCGCGAACAGGGGTTCCTTGAGAGACAGGACGAAGGTCGCCGTTTCGGACGGCGAAAACCCCTGGAGCGCACGCGAACGTGAGATCGCCCCGAGCAGATTGCGCAGGGCATCGAAATTCCCGGCCTTGATATCGCCGAAAGCGCCGGTCGCGGTAGCAGCACGCAGGGCGCGCAACACGTCGGCGCACTGGGTCTCGACCTCGCGGCGATTGATGCGTGCTTCGTCGCCGCCGGAAAGCAGACGGATCCACTCGGCCAGAATTGCCGACTCATCGGTTGCTAAAATATCCGTGATGCTGTGAGCGCCAGTGATCGGCATGCCATTCTTCCCTGGGAAACGTTGGACGCGAGTTGCGGCGACCACCGAGCGCCGGCTCGGCGTCGAAAATTGGCTGGGATTGCGTGATTAGCGGGAAACCGCGGGCGAAACCAGCCGCCTTCTTCCGTCAAATAATTGATGTTGCTCCGCAAGACACGGGCGCCACGGAACATTTGAATGACGCGGCGTCGCCATGGCTGGCGGCGACCTGGCGCCTACCCGATGCTCATCAGGCTCGCGTTCCCGCCGGCGGCTGCGGTGTTGGTGCTGATGCTCCGCTCGTTGACCAGCCAGGACGGATCATAATGCGGCGTTCCATCTGATCCCGAAGAAGGAACGAACGCCGGCACGACCGGCCCCGGACGGG
>JAKAZX010000105.1 GCA_021826485.1 Pseudomonadota bacterium
CGCCGGCCGGCGCGCGGTGCGCTGGGCCGAGTTGGCCGGCCTGCGGCTGGCGCTGCTGACGCCCGATATGCAGAACCGCCGCATCATCGACCGCGCCCTGTCGCGTGCCGGGGTGGCGCCGGCGGTGACGGTGGAATCCGATTCCATGGTGGCGCTGCTGTCGCATCTGCGCACCGGCGACTGGGCCAGCATCCTGCCCGCGCAATGGACCGAGACGCTGGCGCTGGCCCCCGGCGTGGAGGCGCTGCCGCTGGAGGAGCCGGAGGTGGCCAACACGGTCGGCCTGGTGGTGCCGCATCGCGAGCCGCTGCCGCTGCTGGCCGCGGCGCTGCTGGCGGCGGCCCGGCGATCGGAAACCCCGATCGGGCGATAGGCCAACCCCGATTGATTGCCCGCAGGTTGGGGCGCATGTCCGCTGCATGCCAGAAGGAAACGTTCACGTGCCGGAGGATTGGGATGCGGACCGCGCCGCCGCGGTGATTGCCGCCCATGCCGGCCGCGAAGGCGCGCTGCTGCCCATCCTGCACGACCTGCAGGCCGCCTTCGGCTGCATTCCCCCGCAAGCGATCCGCCTGCTGGCGGAGGCGCTGAACCTCAGCCGTGCGGAAGTGCATGGCGTGGTCAGTTTCTACCACGATTTCCGCGAGCATCCGCCCGGCCGGCACGTGCTGAAGCTGTGCCAGGCGGAGGCGTGCCAGTCGATGGGCTGCCGCGACCTCGCCGGCCATGTCGGCGCCCGCCTCGGGATCGACATGGGCGCCACCACCCCGGACGGGCGGGTGACGCTGGAGGCGGTCTATTGCCTGGGCCTGTGCGCGACCGCGCCTTCCGCCATGCTGGACGGGCGGGTGGTCGGGCGGCTGACGCCGGCGCGGGTCGATGCGCTGCTGGAGGGGCTGGCGTGATCCCGCGCCTCTACGTGCCCGGCGATGCCGCGGCGGTTGCAGTGGGCGCGGACGAGGTGGCCGCGGCGCTGCGCCGCAACGCGCCGGACGTTGCGGTGGTGCGCACCGGCTCGCGCGGCCTGTTCTGGCTGGAGCCGCTGATCGAGGTGGCGACGCCGCAGGGCCGCATCGGCTACGGCCCGGTCGCGCGGGCGGACGTGCCCGGCCTGCTGGCCGCCGGCCTGCTGGACGGCGGGGCGCACCCGCTGCGGCTCGGGCCGCCGGAGAGCCTGCCGTTCCTGCAACGCCAGACGCGGCTGACCTTCGCGCGCTGCGGCATCGTCGATCCGCGCAGCCTGGACGACTACCGGGCGCATGGCGGCGGGAAGGGGCTGGCGCGCGCCATCGCGCTCGGCCCGGCGGCGGCGCTGGAGGAGGTGGTGCAGTCCGGCCTGCGCGGACGCGGCGGCGCCGGCTTCCCCACCGGCATCAAGTGGCGCACGGTTGCGGCGACCGCCGGCGCGCGGAAATACGTCGTGTGCAATGCCGACGAGGGCGACAGCGGCACGTTCTCCGACCGGATGATCATGGAGGGCGACCCGTTCGTGCTGATCGAAGGCATGGCGATCGCCGGTTTCGCCGTCGGCGCGACGCAGGGCTACATCTATGTCCGTTCCGAATACCCGCACGCGATCGCGACGCTGGAGGCGGCGGTGGCGGCGGCGCGGGCGGCCGGCTGGCTCGGCGACAATGCCGCCGACTGCGGCTTCGCCTTCGATATCGAGGTGCGGGTGGGCGCCGGCGCCTATGTCTGCGGCGAGGAAACCGCGCTGCTCGACAGTCTCGAAGGCCGGCGCGGCCAGGTGCGCGCGAAGCCGCCGCTGCCGGCGCATGCCGGGCTGTTCGGCCGGCCGACCGTGATCAACAACGTGATCTCGCTCGCCTCCGTCCCGGTGATCCTGGCGGAGGGCGCGGCGCGCTACCGCGACCTCGGCATGGGACGGTCGCGCGGCACTATGCCGATCCAGCTTGCCGGCAACATCCGCCACGGCGGGCTGTTCGAAGCGGCGTTCGGCGTCACGCTCGGCGAGCTGGTGGATGACATCGGCGGCGGCACCGCGAGCGGGCGGCCGGTGCGCGCGGTGCAGGTGGGCGGCCCGCTCGGCGCCTATTTCCCGCGCGCGCTGTTCGACACGCCGTTCGACTACGAGGCGTTCGCCGCGCGCGACGGGCTGATCGGCCACGGCGGCGTGGTGGTGTTCGACGATACCGTGGACATGGCCGAACAGGCGCGCTTCGCGATGGAGTTCTGCGCCATCGAGTCGTGCGGCAAATGCACGCCCTGCCGCATCGGATCGACGCGCGGGGCGGAGGTGATCGGCCGGATCATGCGCGGCGACAACGTCGCCGCCAACCGCGCGCTGGTTGCCGACCTGTGCGACACGATGAAATTCGGCTCGCTGTGCGCGCTGGGCGGCTTCACGCCCTATCCGGTGATGAGCGCGATGACGCATTTCCCCGAGGATTTCGCCGGCCCGCGCATCGCCGCGGCGGCCGAGTGAGGAGTGGTGCGATGACGCTGATCGCGGAAACCGACTACGGCACGCCTGCGGTTGCCGCGGATGAGCAGGTGACGCTGACAATTGATGGCGTGGCGGTGACGGTGCCCGCCGGCACCTCCATCATGCGGGCGGCGACGCAGATGGGAACGCAAATTCCCAAGCTGTGCGCCACCGACTCGCTCGCCTCCTTCGGTTCCTGCCGGCTGTGTCTGGTGGAGATCGACGGGCGGCCCGGCACGCCGGCGAGCTGCACGACGCCAGTGGCGCCGGGGATGGCGGTGCGCACGCAGACCGCGCGGCTGGCGCAGCTTCGCCGTGGCGTCATGGAACTCTATATCTCCGACCATCCGCTGGATTGCCTGACCTGTGCCGCCAACGGCGATTGCGAGTTGCAGGACATGGCGGGCGCGGTCGGCCTGCGGGACGTGCGCTACGGCTATGACGGCGCCAACCATCTGGCCGCGACGAAGGATGCCTCGAACCCGTATTTCAGCTTCGATCCCGCCAAGTGCATCGTCTGTTCCCGCTGCGTGCGGGCGTGCGAGGAGGTGCAGGGCACCTTCGCGCTGACCATCGACGGGCGCGGCTTCGCCTCCAAGGTCGCGGCGGGCATGGCGGAGCCGTTCCTGGAATCGGAGTGCGTCTCCTGCGGCGCATGCGTGCAGGCCTGCCCGACCGCGACGCTGATCGAGAAATCGGTGATCGAGCAGGGGCAGCCGGAGCATTCCGTCGTCACCACCTGCGCCTATTGCGGCGTCGGCTGCACGTTCAAGGCCGAGATGCGCGGCGAGGAGGTGGTGCGCATGGTGCCGTGGAAGGACGGCAAGGCGAATCACGGCCATAGCTGCGTCAAGGGCCGCTTCGCCTGGGGCTATGCGACGCATCGCGAGCGCATCCTGACGCCGATGCTGCGCGAGAAAACCACCGATCCCTGGCGTCAAGCGACGTGGGAGGAAGCGATCGCCCGGGTTGCCGGCGAGTTCCGCCGCATCCAGGCGCAGTACGGGCGCGACGCCGTCGGCGGCATCAGCTCCTCCCGCTGCACCAACGAGGAAACCTATCTCGTGCAGAAGCTGGTGCGCGCCGGCTTCGGCAACAACAACGTGGATACCTGCGCGCGCGTCTGCCACTCGCCCACCGGCTACGGCCTGAACGCGACCTTCGGCACCTCCGCCGGCACGCAGGATTTCGATTCCGTCGAGCATACCGACGTGATGATGATCGTCGGCGCCAACCCGACCGACGCGCATCCGGTGTTCGCCTCGCGCATGAAGCGGCGGCTGCGCGCCGGCGCGAAGCTGATCGTGGTCGATCCGCGCCGCATCGATCTGGTGCGCACGCCGCACGTGGCGGCCGCGCATCACCTGCCGCTGCAACCCGGCACCAATGTCGCCGTGCTGAACGCGATGGCGCATGTCATCGTGACCGAGGGGCTGGTCGATGAGGCGTTCGTGCGCGACCGCTGCGACCCGGCGGCATTCAGCGAATGGGCGGCCTTCGTCGCGGAGCCGCGCAACGGCCCGGCGGCGGCGGAAGCGCTGTCCGGCGTGCCGGCGCAGGCGATCATCGACGCGGCGCGGCTGTATGCCACCGGCGGCAATGCGGCGATCTATTACGGGCTGGGCGTGACGGAGCACAGCCAGGGCACCACGACCGTCATGGCGATCGCCAATCTGGCGATGGCGACCGGCAATATCGGCCGCCCCGGCGTGGGCGTGAACCCGCTGCGCGGCCAGAACAACGTGCAAGGCTCCTGCGACATGGGCAGCTTCCCGCACGAGCTCACCGGCTATCGCCATATCGGCATCGACGCGGTGCGCGAGAGTTTCGAGGCGGCGTGGGGCCGCACGCTGGACCCCGAGCCGGGCCTGCGCATCCCGAACATGCTGGACGAGGCGACCGCCGGGCGGTTCAAGGGGCTGTATGTGCAGGGCGAGGACATCCTGCAATCCGACCCCGACACGCATCATGTCGCGGCCGGGCTGGCGGCGATGGAATGCGTGGTCGTGCAAGACCTGTTCCTGAACGAGACCGCGAACTACGCGCATGTCTTCCTGCCCGGCTCGACCTTCCTGGAGCGTGACGGCACCTTCACCAATGCCGAGCGGCGCATCCAGCGCATTCGCCGCGTGATGCGCCCGCGCGCCGGCATGGCGGACTGGGAAGTGACGGTCGCGATTGCGCAGGCGATGGGGCTGGAGATGAACTATCGCGACGCGTCCGAGATCATGGACGAGATCGCGGCGCTGACGCCCAGCTTCGCCGGCGTATCCTATGCGAAGCTCGACGAGATCGGCTCTGTCCAGTGGCCGTGCAACGCGGCGGCGCCGGACGGGACGCCGGTGATGCACATGGAGCGGTTCGTGCGCGGCAGCGGGCAGTTCATGCTCACCGAGTACCAGCCGACCGATGAGCGCAGCACGCGCAAATTCCCGCTGCTGCTGACCACCGGCCGCATCCTGTCGCAGTACAACGTCGGCGCGCAGACCCGGCGCACCGCCAACGTGCTGTGGCATGAGGAGGACCGGCTGGAAATCCACCCGGCCGACGCCGAGCAGCGCGGTGTGCGCAGCGGCGACTGGGTGCGGCTGTCGAGCCGCGCGGGGGAGACATCGCTGCGCGCGCTGGTGACCGACCGGGTGGCGCCGGGCGTCGTCTACACCACGTTCCACCATCCGATGACGCAGGCCAATGTCATCACCACCGACTTCTCCGACTGGGCGACCAACTGCCCAGAATACAAGGTGACGGCAGTGCAGGTCGCGCCCTCCAACGGCCCGACCGAGTGGCAGACCCGCTACGAGGAGCATGCGCAGCAGAGCCGGCGCATCCTGGCGGGCGCGGCGGATTGAGGACGCCGCCGCGCCGCAGCGTGCCCGCCGGCGTGTGGCGCCACGGCAGCCGGGCGGCGGACGGGACGCGCGACCTGCCGGAGGAAACCGCACTCGCGCTGACGTTCCAGCGCGAAACCTATGCCGTGATGATGGGCACGCCTGCCGATCTTGAGGATTTCGCGGTCGGCTTCGCGATCACCGAGGGCATCGTTGCCGAGGCGCGGGAGATCGCGGCGCTCGATGTGCTGGAGCACGCGGACGGCATCGAACTGCGCATGGAGCTGCCGCCCGCCGCGCTGGACCGGCTGACCGCCCGCCGCCGCCGTCTGGCCGGACCCACCGGCTGCGGCCTTTGCGGCATCGACAGCCTGACCGAGGCGGTGCGCCGGCCGCGCCGGGTCGGGCCGGGGCAGCGCGTGGGCGCGGCGGAAATCGCGGCGGCAATGGCCGGGATGGAGCCGTTGCAGCGGCTGAACCGGGCGACGCATGCGGTGCATGCGGCGGCGTTCTGGCACTCCGCCGAGGGGATAGTGGCGCTGCGCGAGGATGTCGGCCGGCACAACGCGCTCGACAAGCTGGCCGGCGCGCTGGCGCGCGCGGGGCACGATGCGGCGGACGGGCTGGTCCTGCTTAGCAGCCGCGTGTCGATCGAGATGGTGCAGAAGGCGGCGGCCATCGGTGCCCCGGTACTGGTTGCGGTGTCCGCCCCCACCGCCCATGCGGTGCGGTTGGCGGAGGCCGCCGGCATGACGCTGGTGGCCGTCGCGCGGCAGGACGGGTTCGAGGTATTCTGCGGCGCGGAGCGGATCGGGGCGGAGGCGGCGCATGTCGCAGGATGACAAGCTGGTGATGATGGCCAACCAGATCGGCCGGTTTTTCGCCGCCCAGGGCGAAGCGCGTGCGGTTCCCGCGATCGCCGACCACCTGCGGAAGTTCTGGACGCCGCGGATGCGCGCGGCGATCATCGCCCATGCCGCGGCCGGCGGCGCCGGGCTGGACGCGCTGCCGCTCAGTGCCGTCCGCACCCTGGCTGCTGCCGCCGCGCCGGTCTGAACAGCCAGGGATCGCCACATGGACGTCCGTGCCGCCGTCGCCTTCGAGGCCGGCAAGCCACTGAGTATCGAAACCGTGCAGCTCGACGGCCCGCGCGAGGGCGAGGTGCTGGTCGAGATCAAGGCGACCGGCATCTGCCACACCGACAAATACACGCTGTCCGGCGCCGATCCCGAAGGCCTGTTCCCGGCGATCCTGGGCCATGAAGGGGCGGGCATCGTGGTCGATGTCGGCCCCGGCGTGCGCAGCCTGCGGCGCGGCGACCACGTGATCCCGTTGTACACGCCGGAATGCCGCGAATGCGACTACTGCCTCAGCCGCAAGACCAATCTGTGCCAGAAGATCCGCACCACCCAGGGCCGCGGCGTGATGCCGGACGGGACCAGCCGGTTCAGCCTCGGCGGCCGGCCGATCCTGCATTACATGGGCTGCTCCACCTTCGCCAACCACACGGTGCTGCCGGAAATCTCGGTCGCGAAAATCCGCGAGGACGCGCCGTTCGACAAGGTCTGCTACATCGGCTGCGGCGTCACCACCGGCATCGGCGCGGTGATCTTCACGGCGAAGGTGGAGCCGGGCGCGAACGTGGTCGTGTTCGGCCTCGGCGGAATCGGGCTGAACGTCATTCAGGGCGCGCGGCTGGCGGGCGCCGACATGATCGTGGGCGTCGATATCAATCCGGCGCGCGAGCCGCTGGCCCGCAAGTTCGGCATGACGCATTTCGTCAACCCCGCCGCGGTGAAGGACGATCTGGTCGGGCATCTGGTGGAGCTGACGCGCGGCGGCGCCGATTACAGCTTCGAGTGCGTCGGCAACGTCAAGCTGATGCGCCAGGCCCTGGAATGCGCGCACAAGGGCTGGGGCGTGTCCACCATCATCGGCGTCGCCGGCGCGGGGCAGGAGATCACCACGCGGCCGTTCCAGCTCGTCACCGGCCGGCGCTGGATCGGCTCGGCTTTCGGCGGCGCGCGCGGCCGCACCGACGTGCCGAAGATCGTCGACTGGTACATGGAGAAGAAGATCAACATCGACGATCTGATCACCCATACGCTGCCGCTGGAGCGGATCAACGACGGGTTCGACCTGATGGCGCGTGGCGAATCGATCCGCAGCGTGGTGGTCTACTAGCCGCCGATCGGCGGCGGCGATGCCGCCGCCTTGCGCCGCATCGGTCTTAACGTTATCGGCACCGGCATGAGCCAGAATGCCGGGCGCATGGCTGACATCGCGGCATCCAAGCCGCCGGGCCGTTCCGGCGCATCATGAACATTGCCGGCCATCGGTTCCTGAACGCGCTGTCAGAAACGCGGCGGAGGGGCGCGTCCATCGATAGTGCCGTGCATCGTCCGCCCCGCCGCGGCGTTGTCGCCCCGCCTGTCACAGGAGTCTGTGTCGATGCATCAGGCCGAAACCGCCGCCCGCCTCATCCGCAGCGACGCGGAGGCGCTGGCCGTCGCCGCCGCGTTCCGTGACCGGTTCGCCGAAGGCGCGGCGGAGCGGGACCGTAATCGCCATCTGCCGCATGAGGAGGTGGCCGCGCTGTCGCAGAGCGGCCTCTGGGCCATCACCGTTCCGGCCGCGCATGGCGGGGCGGACGTGCGGCACGGGACGCTGGCGGAGGTGACGGCGCTGCTCGCCGAGGGTGATGCCAGCCTCGGCCAGATTCCGCAAAACCATTTCTCCACCATAGAAACGCTGCGCCACATCGCGTCGGAGGCGCAGCAGCGCGAGTTGTTCGCCCGTGTCCTCGCCGGCGCACGCTTCGGCAATGCGGAGGCGGAGCGGGGGCCGCCGGCCACGCTGCGCGCGGCGGGCGCGCGGTTCCGGCTGGATGGCCGCAAGGCGTATTCCACCGGCGCGCTGTTCGCCCACCTGATCACCGTCACGGCGCGGGATGAGGACGGGCGGTCGATGCTGGCGGTGGTCGATCGCAACGCGCCGGGGCTGACGGTGCTCGACGACTGGTCGGGCATGGGGCAGCGCACCACCGCCAGCGGCACCACGCTGCTCGATGGCGTGGAGGTGCCGGCGGCGCGCGTGATGTCGCTGGAGCATGCGTTCGGTGGTCGCAGCCCGGTGGGCGCGGTCGCGCAACTGCTGCACGCCGCGATCGACCTGGGCATCGCCCGCGCGGCGCTGCACGAGGCCGCCCGGTTCGTGCGCGACCGCAGCCGCCCGTTCCGCGACGCCGGGGTGGAGCGCGCGCAGGACGACCCGCTGCTGCTGTCCCGATTCGGCCAGTTGCAGGTGCAGGCCCATGCCGCCGAGGCCCTGGTGGCGCGCGGCGCCGAGGCGCTCGATGCGGCGCGCGCGGCGCCGGGGGAGGCAGCCTACGCTGCCGCCTCGGTCGCGGTGGCGGAGGCGCGGGCGCTGACCACCGACGCGGCCCTGGCGGCGGCCTCCGGCCTGTTCGAACTGGCCGGCGCCCAGGCGACGCTGGCAGCCCACAATCTGGACCGGCTGTGGCGCGACGCGCGGACGCACACGCTGCATGATCCGGTGCGGTGGAAATATCACGTCATCGGCAATTTCCACCTCAACGGGGTCGCCCCACCGCTGCGTTCATATCTGTAGCGCGGCTGGGACGGTCATGGGCGTGTCACGACCCCCTTGATCCGCCGCAACTGATGGGTATATGCGCCGTCACGGTGACGCGCGTGGGCCGGCTTCGGCCTGCGCTGTGCCGCCCCGGCAGCCGCCGGTCCGCAACCAGAGCAAGGGATCACATGAACCCGCGATCTAGCAGCCAACCCTCGGAGAGCCATAGTCGGCGCACCTTCGCCGATATGACCTCGCCGCCGGGTTGGACCATCGCCCGGGACGTGCATGTGACCGCAACGGAATCGACGCAGCCGCGTTGATCCCCTAGCGGCCCGAGCGTCCCGGGTTCGAGCAACCGCTTGAGCCGTAGGAGGCGCCGATGGCCGCTTTCCAGACTGCCCGTTCCGTGACGGCATTCCGTCCGCCCGTCCGCCTGTGCGCCGTGTGGCGGCGCGGGGCGGATGGCCGGCTCGCGTGCCGCTGGCAGACCCGTCCGACTTCCTCCGACGACGATCCTCCGTCTTGACGCGGCGCGGTGCCGGCATGCCGGACGCCGCGTCGTGACTGCGCCGATCGACGGAACGGAACGTCCCGCTGCGGCGGGACGGCAGGAGGACGGGACCATGAGCTTTTCCAACGAAGCTGCCGTGGGTGCGGATCTGGCCGTGCTGGACAGCGCGCATGTCGGCGATATCGAAGGTGCGTTCGGCACCATTCGCCAGCACGACACGGCGGCGCGGCACACCTGGCGGCAGCGCATCGCGACGCTGCTCGCGATCGTCGGGCCGGGGCTGATCGTCATGATCGGCGACAATGACGCCGGCGCCTTCGCCACCTACACCCAGGCCGGGCAGAATTACGGCACCACGCTGATGTGGACGCTGCTGCTGCTGGTGCCGGTGCTGTACGTGAACCAGGAAATGGTGCTGCGCCTCGGCGCCGTCACCGGCGTCGGCCATGCGCGGCTGATCCTCGACCGCTTCGGGCGGTTCTGGGGCGCGTTCAGCGTGATCGACCTGTTCCTGCTCAACGCGCTGACCATCGTGACCGAGTTCATCGGCATCAGCCTGGCGCTGGACTATCTGGGCATCTCGAAGCTCGCGGGCGTGGGCACCGCGGCGGCGCTGACTATCATCGCCGCCAGCACCGGCAGCTTCCGCCGGTTCGAGCGGTTCGCGATGATGCTGTGCTTCGGCAGCCTGCTGCTGGTGCCGATCTTCGTCGTGGCGCATCCGCCGCTCGGCACGCTGGCGCGCGATTTCGTGCTGCCGCAGTGGCCGGACGGCAAGCTCTCGGACGTGCTGCTGCTGGTCATCGGCATCGTCGGCACCACCGTCGCGCCGTGGCAGTTGTTCTTCCAGCAGAGCTACGTGATCGACAAGCGCATCACGCCGCGTTTCATCAACTACGAGCGGGCCGATCTGTGGATCGGCATCGCCGTGGTGGTGCTGGGTGCGGCGGCGATGATGGCGTTCTGCGCCGCGATCTTCGCCGGCACGCCGGAGGCGGGGCAGTTCACCGATGCCGGCGGGATCGCCGCGGGGCTCGGCAAATATGCCGGCCGCACCAGCGGGGTGCTGTTCGCGGTCGCCCTGATCGATGCCAGCGTGATCGGCGCCGCGGCGGTGTCGCTGGCCACCGCCTATGCGATTGGCGACGTGCTGTCGCTGCGCCATTCGCTGCGCCGCACGCCGCGCGATGCGGTGGGGTTCCATGCGGTCTATGCCGGCCTGGTCGCGCTGGCCGCGGTGCTGGTGCTGATCCCCGGCACGCCGCTCGGCCTGATCACGGAAGGGGTGCAGACGCTGGCCGGCGTGCTGCTGCCGAGCGCCACGGTGTTCCTGCTGCTGCTGTGCAATGACCGGGACGTGCTGGG
>JAKAZX010000106.1 GCA_021826485.1 Pseudomonadota bacterium
GCCGCCGGCCTTGACGGAGGCGCTGCACGAGGCGGCGATGGCGCAGATCCTGCGCCCGGCGCTGGCCGAACTGGCGCGCCAGGGCACGCCGTTCCGCGGCATCCTGTTCGCCGGCCTGATGCTGACCGCCGACGGGCCACGGCTGATCGAATTCAACGTCCGGCTCGGCGACCCGGAGGCGCAATGCCTGCTGCCGCGCCTGCAATCCGACCTGCTGCCCGCCCTGCTCGCCGCCTGTGAGGGCGAACTCGGCGATTTCGACCTGCGCTTCCGCCCCGGCGCGACGCTGGCGGTGGTGCTGGCGGCGCGCGGCTATCCCGGCGCGTTCGCCCGCTACACGCCGATCGGCGACCTGAGCCGCGCCGCCGCGCTGCCCGGCGTGCAGGTGTTCCAGGCCGGCACGGAGACGCTGGACGGCCAACTGGTGGCCGCAGGGGGGCGGGTGCTGACCGTGTGCGGCACCGGCCCCGATCTCGCCGCCGCCCATGCCGCGGCCTATCGCGGGGTGGCCGCGATCGACTGGCCGGCCGGGTTCCATCGCCGCGACATCGGCTGGCGGGCGCTGGCCCCGCGCTGAATCGCCGCTGCTGCCATGCGCTGGGGACATGCAATGCCCCCTGCACGATACCATAACGTCGCTTATTATATGGCGCGTGACCGAGACCCCCGACCTGCTGTTCCTGCTGCATGACGTCGCCCGCCTGTTGCGGCACGAGGCCGACCGGCGCGCCAGCACCCAGGGCCTGACCCGCGCGCAGTGGGTGATCCTGTTCTGGCTCTCCCGCCAGCCGGGCCTGTCGCAGAAGGAACTGTCCGAACTGCTGGAAGTGGAGCCGATCACCGTGGCCCGCCTGATCGACCGGCTGGAATCGCGCGGACTGGTGGAGCGGCGGCCCGATGCCAGGGACCGGCGCATCTGGCGGCTCCATCTGCTGCCGCCGGCGGAGCCGGTGCTCGCGGCGATGCAGATCGAACGGGCCGCGATCCACCGCATGGCCACCACACATATCGACACAGAGACCGAAGCGACGATGATCGAAGGACTGCGCAAGATGAAGGCCACCATCCTGGGCGAATGCCGCGCCCGTCCCGAAGCGCGGGACGGCGTTCCGGCGAAGGCGGTGGCGTGATGGCGTCTGCAACCACCGCCCCCGGGACCATCACGGTCGGCGCGCGCCGCCGGCCGGGCGTGAAGGTGCTGCGCCCGCTGCTGATGATCGGCGGCATCGTCGTCGTGGCGGTCGGCGCCACGGCATGGTGGCTGAACGGCGGCCGCTACGTCTCGGTCGATGACGCCTATGTGCGGGCCGCCAAGCTGGCAGTGTCGGACGACATCTCCGGCATCATCGGCGAGGTCGATGTGCATGAAGGCCAGCACGTGAAGGCGGGCGACGTGCTGTTCCGCCTGCGCGACCGGCAGGTGCGGATCGCGCTGGCCGGCGCCCGCGCGAATCTGGCGCAGACCGCGCTGACGCTGGAATCGATGCAGCGCGACTACCGCCGCATGCTGAGCGACGTCACCACGCGCGAGGCGCAGGTGGACGCCGATCAGGCGAATTTCGACCGCTATGCCGGGCTGGTGAAAAGCGGCGGCGTGACCCGCGCCGAATATGACGATGCGCGATTCAAGCTGGCATCCGACAAGGCGGCGGTGGAGAGCCTGAAGGAACAGGCAACCGTGCAGCTCGCCCGCCTCGGCGGCAATCCGGCCGCCGACGTGACGACGTTGCCGCAGTACCAGCAGGCCGAGGCGCAGGTGGAGGAATACCAGCGCCAGATGGACCATACCGTGGTGCGCGCGCCGTTCAGCGGCATCGTCACCAATGTCGAATCGGCGCAGCCGGGCATGTATCTGGCCGCCTCGCAGGCGGCATTCGGGCTGGTGTCCGATGAGCATGTCTGGATCGAGGCGAACCCGAAGGAAACCGAACTCACCTGGGTCAAGCTCGGCGATCCGGTCGAAGTGAGGGTGGACACCTATCCGGGCCGCGTCTGGCACGGCACGGTGGAAAGCATCGCGCCCGCCGCAACCTCGGAATTCTCCGTGCTGCCGGCACAGAATTCCTCGGGCAACTGGGTGAAGGTGGTGCAGCGCCTGCCGGTGCGCATCCGGCTGGACCGCAAGCCGGGCGACCCGGTGCTGAGCGCGGGCATGAGCGTCGAGGCCGACATCGATACCGGCCATACCCGCCACTTCTCCGACCTGCTGCCGTGAATGCCATGACGGCCGATCGCCCGGTGCCGCACCGGGCGATCATCACCATCTGCGCGATGATCGCGACGCTGATGCAGGCGCTCGATTCGACCATCGCCAACGTGGCGCTGCCCTACATGCAAGGCAGCCTGTCGGCGACGTCGGATCAGATCACCTGGGTGCTCACGTCCTACGTGGTCGCGGCGGCGATCATGACCGCGCCGGTCGGCTGGCTGGCGGCCCGATTCGGGCGCAAGAACCTGTTCGTGATCTGCCTGTTCGGATTCACCGGCGCATCGATGCTGTGCGGCGTCGCCCAGTCGCTGCCGCAGATGGTGGCGTTCCGGCTGCTGCAGGGCGTGTTCGGCGCGGCCCTGGTGCCGCTGTCGCAGGCGCTGATGCTGGACATCTACCCGCCCGCGCAGCGCGGCACCGCGATGGCGGTCTGGGGCATGGGCGTGATGGTCGGGCCGATCCTGGGCCCCACGCTCGGCGGCTATCTGACCGACGTGTATGACTGGCGCTGGGTGTTCTACGTCAACCTGCCGTTCGGCGCGCTCGCCATCGCGGGGCTGATGCTGTTCATGCCGAAGGCACGCACCGATCCGTCGCTGCGCTTCGACTGGACCGGGTTCGGCGTGCTGGCGCTCGGCCTCGGGTCGTTGCAGATGATGCTCGACCGCGGGCAGGACAAGGACTGGTTCTCCTCCGGGGAGATCATCACCGAGGCGGTGCTGGCCGGCCTCGGCATCTATCTGTTCGTCGTGCATCTGCTGACCGCCGGGCGGCCGTTCATCACGCCGCGCATCTTCCGCGACCGCAATTTCAGCGCCGCGCTGCTGATGATGTTCTCGGTCGGCGTCGTGCTGCTCGCCACCTCGGCGCTGCTGGCACCATGGCTGCAGACGCTGGGCAATTATCCGGTGGCGACCGCCGGTCTGGTGATGGCACCGCGCGGCATCGGCACGATGGCGAGCATGCTGCTCGCCGGCAAGCTCGCGGCACGGGTCGATCCGCGCAAGCTGATCGCGCTGGGGCTGCTGCTGCTGATCTGGTCGCTCCGTGAATCGACGACATGGACGCCGGACATCGACAAATGGGCGCTGATCAGCACGCTGATGGTGCAGGGCGCGGCGCTGGGCTTCGTGTTCATCCCGTTGCAGGTGCTCGCCTTCGCCACGCTGCCGGCGATGCTGCGCACCGAGGGCACCGCCCTGCTCGCCCTGTTCCGCAATGTCGGCAGCGCGATCGGCGTTTCCGTGACCTCCGCCCTGCTCGCCCACAACGTGCAGGTGGAGCACAGCGTACTCGGCAGCTATGTCACGCCGTTCAACCGCGCGTTGCAAAGCGGCGGCGCCGTCACGCAGTTCCTCAACCCGGCGCGCAACGCGGGCGTGCAGCTTCTGGATGCCATCATCAACAACCAGGCGCTGATCATCGCCTACGTGGACGACTACAAGTTCATGATGCTGACGACGCTGCCGACACTGGCGCTGCTGTTCCTGATGCGCCGGCCGAACGCGCCGCCCGCCCAGTCTGCCGACGGGCATGGCGCGGTGATGGACTGATCCGGCCGCGCCGGGGCCGCTACTTCCCCGGCAGCGCGCGGACGAAATCCAGCGCGGCATCCAGCAGCCGGCGGCGCAGCGCATCGTCGCCGTAGGCCGCCGGGCCGACGCGCACCCAGCCCTGCATGCGGCGCGCCCCCATCCGCATCGGTGCGATGTCGGGCAGCGCCAGCGCCCAGCCGTCCCGGTCCCGGCCCAGGCGCAGCAGCATGCCATCCTGCCGCGCACCGCACAGCAGGTTCCCGCGCAATAGCCACGCGAGGCCGCCGAACATCGGCGTCTCGGTCAGCCCGCGCTCGCTCCGCAGATCCTCCCGCAGCAATTCCTCAAGCCCGGCATCGCGCGCCACGCCGTCCCCCGCCGCCGCCACCGGGCAAGCCTGCCGCATCGGCGGATGGCGCGCCAGCCCTTGGTGCGGCGCGGCACCGGCGATAGCCTGCGGCATCGGCGACACGGCAACCGCCGCGATGCGGCCGCCGACGGTCGCGCGGCCGGGCAATGGAGAACGGGATCATGACTGAGCCGCGCAGAATTCTCATCACCGGCGGCACCTCCGGCATCGGGCTGGCGGCGGCGCGGCGCTTCGCCGCCGAGGGCGCGGCGCGGCTGGTGCTCAACGGGCGCGATCCGGCCCGCGGGGCGGCGGCGTGCCGCGCGGTGCAGGCCGCCGTGCCGGACAGCGTGGTGACGTTCATCGCCGCCGACGTGACGCAGCGGGAGACGGCGGCGCATCTAGTGACGGAGGCCGCGCGCACGCTCGACGGGCCGATCGACGTGCTGGTGAACTCCGCCGGCGGGGACTTCATCCCGTCGCTGTTCCACGAGACGACGCTGGATCAGATCGACGGCATCGTGCGCTGCTGGTTGCTGGCAACGATGTATGTCTGCCGGCTGGCGCTGCCGGCGATGCGCGATGGCGGCGCCATCGTCAATGTCGCGTCCGATGCGGCCAAGGTGCCGACGCCGGGCGAGGCGGTGATCGGCGCCGCGATGGCCGGCATTGCGATGTTCACGCGCACGCTGGCGATGGAAGCGAAGCGGCGGCACATCCGGGCCAATGCGGTCACGCCGTCGCTGGTCGCCGGCACGCCCACGTCGGACCGCGTCACCGCCGGGGGCTTCAGCGCCAGGCTGTTCGACAAGGCGACGCGGGCCGCCCATCTCGGCGTCGCCAGCGCCGACGATGTCGCGGCCGCCATCGTCTTCCTCGCCGGCCCTGACGCGCAGCGCATGACCGGCCAGGTCCTGAGCGTGAACGGCGGCATCTCCGCCGGCTAATCCAGCGCCGCTTCCGCCCGCAGGTCGCGCAGCAGCCGCGCGCCGTAATGGCCGATCACCTCGGCCGCGGCGAGGCTGCCGAGCCGGGCGCAGGCGGCGAGCGACCGGCCGGCGGTCAGCGCCGTCAGGAACCCGGCCGCATAGGCGTCGCCGGCGCCGGTGGTGTCGATCACGGTCGCCGGCGCCGCGGGGACCTCGGCGGTCTCCTCGCCCCGGATGACGATGCTGCCCTGTTCGCTGCGCGTCACCGCGGCCAGCGCAACTTCCCGCCGCGCCAGCCCGAGCGCGTCGGCGAGTTCGCTGCATTCATAGAGGCTGCACAGCTCGGCCTCGTTGGCGAACAGGATGTCGATATGGCTGCGCACCAGCGCGCGGAAGGCGGCGCGGTGGCGATCGACGCAGAAGGAATCGGACAGCGTCAGGGCCACCTGCCGCCCCGCCGCGTGCGCGAGCGCAGCCGCATGGCGGAAGGCCGCCTGGGCCGCCGACTCGTCGAACAGATAGCCTTCCAGATAGACGACGGACGCGGCGGCAACCGCGTCCGCATCGACTTCATCCGGCCCGAAGGACACGCAGGCGCCGAGATAGGTGTTCATGGTGCGCTGCGCGTCGGGCGTGACCAGGATCAGGCACCGCGCCGTCGGCGCGCCGCCGACCAGCGGCGGGGTGGGAAAATGCACGCCGGCTGCCGCGATGTCATGGCGGAACACGGCGCCGAGCTGGTCATCGGCGACCCGCCCGAGATAGGCGGCCCGCGCGCCCAGGCCAGCGGCGACGGCGCAGGTATTGGCCGCCGACCCGCCGCTGCTTTCCTGGCCCGGCGGCATCGCGGCGTAGATCTGCTCGGCCCGCTGCGCATCGATCAGCGTCATGCTGCCCTTGCGCATGTCATGCCGCGTGATGAACGCCTCTCCGACCGGCGCCACCACATCGACGATCGCGTTGCCGATACCGAGGATATCGAAGCGTGGGGCCGTTGCAGGCGCGGTCATGCGGGAACTCCGGGAACGGAAAGCCGCCGCCTAACATCCGGCGGACCGGCGGGCAACCGAACGGGCGGCGATCGGCCCTGCCCCGCCGGCACGCGGGACCGATTGTCACGCGCTGTGATAAGGCTGTGACTGCGATTGTAACGGTGCCGCCGGCACCCCTCATCTGCAACAAGACGACACACCCGTTCTTGTCATCGGAGAGGTTGCAATGCTTGCCGGTCGTATCCTGGCGATTGTCGGAATCCTCGCTCTCGCCGGCTGCTCGAACCTGACCACCACGCAGCAGCGCGCCCTGAGCGGCGGTGCCATCGGTGCCGCGGGCGGTGCGCTGTTCACCGCCGTGCTGGGCGGCCCGATCCTGCTCGGCACCGCACTCGGCGCGGGTGCCGGCGCGGTCGCCGGCGCGGTCACGCACTGACGGGGGCGCCGCCATGGCCAGGACGTCCCGCGCCGCCGCCCTGCTGCTGGCCGCCGCCGCGCTCGCGGCACAGCCGGTGCGGATCGGCCTGGCGCACGCCCCCGGCCTGAACGCCGCGCTGGCGCATGGCAACGGCGGCGGTAACGGGGGCGGCAACGGCGCCACCGGGCATGCCGACAATGCCAATGCCGGGCATGACGGCCCGCAAAGCGACGGCCACGCCGATGCGGATGGCCCCGCCGTCGCCAATGCGCGCGGGCTGCAAGGCCGGCTGCACAAGGCGCTCGCGGCGCTGAACGCGGCGCACGCCTCCCACACGGCGCTCGCACATGCGTCTCCGGTGTCGGAGGTGGGGCGCATCGCCGAATACTATCGCGGGATGCAACTGGCCCTTGCGATGCCGGCCAACACGCCCGCTGAGGTTGCCGAGCGGGACCAGACGATCGCCAATCTGCGCTCCTCCCAGCTCGCGCTGGCCGCCAACAAGTCGCTGTCGCCGCCGGTCGTCGCGCAGGTGGACCACCTGCTCGGCCTGCCGCCATCGAACCCGGCGCTGGGCGTGACCCCCTGAGCGCGCGGGCCGCCGGCCGGCTCAGACGATGCCGAGCACGCGGATCAGGCCGACGCTGATCGCGCCGAGGATCAGCAGCGAGGCAGTGACCGCGGTGGTCACCCGCAGCCCGGATTTCGCGACCGCCCGCAAATCGGTGCCGAGCCCCAGCGCCGCCATGGCGATCACGGTCAGGACGTTGGTGACCGTCGCGATCGGCGCCAGGGCCGCATGCGGGATCAGCCCGGCATAGCGCAGCCCGGCGAGCGCCAGGAAACTGACGATGAACCAGGGCACCATGTGGTGCAGCTTCGGCCCCTTCGCGCGCGGACGATCGCCGGCAGTGATGTGCGGCGGCGCCTCATCCGGCTCGTCGCGCAGCCGGCGCGTGAGCAGCGACAGCGTCAGCACCACCGGCCCGAGCATCAGGACCCGCACCAGCTTGACCAGCGTGCCGACCTGCACCGCGAGCGCGCCCACCGGCGTGGTCGCGGCCAGCACCTGCGGCACCGCATAGACGGTCAGTCCCGCCAGCACGCCGTACTGCATGACGCTCATGTGCAGCAGCGGCGCGAGCAGCGGCAGCAGCAGCACCACGGCCACGCCGAGCACCGCGGTGAAGGCGATGGAGGCCGCGACATCCTCGCCGTCCGCACCGATCACCGGCGCGACCGCGGCGATCGCGGAATTGCCGCAGATCGAGTTGCCGCAGGCCACCAGCGTCGCCATGCGGCGGGGCAGACCCAGCAGGCGGCCGATGCCGTAGCTGATCGCGATGGCGCAGACGACGACGCCGGCAATGCCGACCAGCAGCGCCGGGCCCGACGCCAGCACGGCGCGCACGCTGACCGAAGCGCCCAGCAGCACCACGGCAATCTCCAGCAGCGTCTTGGCGCTGAACGAA
This sequence comes from Pseudomonadota bacterium, assembly GCA_021826485.1. Taxonomy (GTDB): domain Bacteria; phylum Pseudomonadota; class Alphaproteobacteria; order Acetobacterales; family Acetobacteraceae; genus JAFKFJ01. The sequence goes on from JAKAZX010000106.1 coordinate 7,905, forward strand.
ATGCCCGGATACCAGCGGGCATCGGGCGTCCAGGTGGTGCGGATGGCGGTGCCCACCAGGATGGCCAGCACCAGCGCCTCCAGCCATGCGCGGCCGAACAGATCAGCCTCGGCCCATTCCAGCGCCATCGCCGCCAGCGTCACCGCGGCGCAGAGCAGCACCCCCGGCAGCAGGCGCCGCAGGTGGGGGAACGGCGCCCGGCGCGTTTCGGTGGCACTCGGCATGGCAAACCCCGGGAGGATGACTGCGCGGAAGCATCGCGCGCGGCGACCATCATCCTCCAACGCAAATAGAAGCTCGGAACGATCGCGCCGGAAGATGGATCGCCGTGGGCTCGCGCGCCCCCGCGGCGACAGCGAAGCGCCGGCCGCCCGTCAGCGCGGCGTTTCGCCGCCGGTCTCGGCGCGGGCGACGCAGCCGGCGCGGAGCTGCCGGGCGATCGACAGCATGAAGCGCAGCGCCTCCTGATTCTCCGGCTGCTTCATCAACGACCACAATCCGCCGATGCCGCCGCGTGCCGGCTGGCCGGCCTGCACCTCGCGCCCGGCATTGTCCAGGCAGGCGAAGAAGTCGCTGATGAACTGAACGGCCGGCCCGCGCTCCGCCAGGTCCAGCAGCTTGTCGATCGCATCGCCCCGCGTAACCCGGTCGATCAGGCAGATCGCGCGGGTCGCGAGATCGGCAAGCCGGCTCACGATATCGTCGCTCAGCGCGTCCTGCGCGCTGCCGACGACGCGGGCAAGCTGCACCAGCCGATCGAGGTCGCCATGCTCCACCAGCGCCACGATCGCCGGCAGGGCGCGCACGACGCCGCTGCGGTTGACGCGGTCGAGCAGATCGAGCCCGTCCGCCGCGGTGCCGGCCAGACGCCCGACGATGTCGTCGCTCAGCGCGTCCTGCGCGCTGCCGACGACGCGGGCAAGCTGCACCAGCCGATCGAGGTCGCCGGTCTCGCTCAGTGCGGCCAGCGCCTTCTCGGCGTTGCGCCAGACTTCCGCATCGGCCCCGCCGTCGCCGGGCCCCTGCGCCGCTTGCGTTGTCGCGCTCACCGTTCTCCTCCCGACCGCATGTCACAGCAGTCCGCGGGCAGATGCCCAGTACAGCTTGTTGTAGGCCATCTTGAAGGCATGCACGGCACCGTTCGGGGCGCGCGGCTGCGGCGGCGTGGTGTAGTTGAACATGGCGTAGGTCGCCCGGTCCTTGCCGGCCTCGATGAAGCAGAACACCTTGCCGTCGTAGCTGCGCACGGAACGGCCGATCTTGATCACCGATGCGACGTTCTCCGCCGCCACCTCGGCCTCGAAATGCGTCGTCGATCCTGCCTTGCTGATCGGTAGATTGGTGGTGTCGCCGAGCACGATGACATTCTTGCCGTGCTCGCCCTCCATGTGCAGCGAATATCGGTCGGTCGGGATCCAGCCGTTCTTGCCGAGGCCGTTCTTCTCGATCACCTCCTGCCCGCGATGCGGCGGCACTGCGACCAGCAGGTCGTATTTCACCTCCGACCCTTCCTCGCTGTGCACCACCGCCTTCTCGCCATCGACGCTCTTGATGTTGAACAGCGTCTCGTGGCGGATGCCGAGGCGGTCGAACTCGGGAGCCGCCCACTTGGCGACATTCTCCAGGCTGTGCACGCGGCCGATCGGGTAGGTGTAGTAGAACTCGGTCTTGTCCAGCAGGCCGCGATCCTTGACGAAGTCATACATGGCGAAGGTGACTTCGAGCGGGATCATCGGGCATTTGTGCGGCAGCCCGACCGCGATCACGATCCGCCCGCCCTTGAACGTGTTCAGCCGCTCGAAATACTGCAGCGCGTTCTCGGCGGAGTAGCAGTTCACCGAGTTCTCGGTCAGTCCCGGCACATCCTGCGGCGTCGGCCGGGATCCGGTTGAGATGACGAGCATGTCATAGCCGTGGACCTTGCCGCTCTTGGTCGTGACGTGGTTCTCGGCGAGATGGAAGGTCTCGACCGGATCGACATGGAACGCGATGCCGGGTTCCAGCAGGCTCGCCTGCTCCCGTTCCAGTTCGTCCGGCGTCATGCGCCCCATCGCGACATACAGCCACCCGGGCTGATAGATGTGCTTGTCGGACGCGGAAAGCATGGTCAGGCGGACCTTGCCGGACTTCAGTTCCGACGCGACGCGGCGGGCGAGATTGTTGGCGAAGATCGTTCCGCCCATTCCGCCGCCGACCACCAGAACTCGCATCGCTTTCCTCCCTGTTTGCGGTTTCGGCCGTGCCGGCCTATTTCTTCTTGCGAACGTGCAGATGCCAGGTGCCTTGCGGATCCTGCTCGGTTCCTTCCATCTCGTGACCGACCTTGCGCACCCATTCCGGCACGTCCTTGGCCGAGCCCACGTCGGTGGACAGCAGTTCCAGCGTATCGCCGACCTGCATCTGCTTCATCGCCACGATCAGTTCCATCAGCGGCCCCGGGCAGAAGCTGCCGCGGGCATCGACGATCCGTCGTTCGCTCATCGTTGGTTCCGTCCTCAACTCAGAATACCAGCACCTGACCGGCTTCCGCATCGCTCAGGAATTTGGTCAGGCCGAGCGGCCCGGCAAGGTAATCCTTCAGATCGATCTCGGTCGTGTCGTTCACGTCCATCGCCATCGAGCAGGCATAGATCTTTGCGTCGCCAAGCTCGACGGCCTGCTGGAACAGATGCTCGAACGCGGGCACGTTGCGGCTTTCCATCAGCCGCCCCATCTCGCCCTCGGCGGGCGCCGGCGGCGTCGGC